>DATIYG010000024.1:0-14468 GCA_035517755.1 Rhizomicrobium sp.
CCTTCTCGACACCCTTGCCGCCGTAACGCTTGCCGCCGTCGCGCAATTCCATGGCCTCATGGGCCCCGGTCGACGCGCCGGACGGAACCGCGGCGCGGCCGAACGATCCCTCCTCCAACAGAACATCCACTTCGACCGTCGGATTGCCTCTGGAGTCGAGGATTTCGCGGGCGGTGATATCGACGATGGCGGTCATGGTGGGACTCCGTGGCGGGGACGGGCGCGTTCTAGGCGATGGCCCCCCCGCCATCAAGCCAGCCGAATCGCACTACAGTTTTGCGAGGGCAGCGCGAGTCGCGCTTTGCATTTGAAGGGGAGCTCCATGCTTGCCATGCCGGCCACCTTGCTGAGCGCCATTGTCACGATTCTCGCCGTGCTTTTCTATTTCTGGACCGGCTGGAACGTCGGACGGATGCGCGGCAAGCACGGAATCAAGGCGCCGGCAACCACGGGCCATCCGGAATTCGAATGCGCCTATCGCGTGCAAATGAACACGCTGGAGCACTTCGTCATCTTTCTGCCGCTGCTGTGGCTCGCGACGAGTTACTTTCGCACCTGGGGATGGCTGCCTGCCGCTCTCGGGCTCGTCTGGATCATCGGCCGCATTCTGTACATGAACGGCTACATGGCCGCGCCGGAGAAACGCGAAACGGGGTTCACCATCGCGGCCATCGCACTGCTCGGGCTGCTGGTTCTTTCGATCATCGGCATCGCGCAGGACTGGATGGCTGTGAGGTCCTAGTTTGCGGTGACTTTTGCGGGACCGAAACTGTTGAGGAAATTCTGGAACGCCTGCGCGCGTTCAAGCGCCTCTCCGCCGCCGGCGATCAGTGCGTCCACATCGGCGGCCGGCAGATAGAGCGTGGTCGGCAACCGCGACAGCTTCTTCGCTTCCTCCGGATCGAGCAGGGAGAAGGACACGCGGGCGACATAAATGTTGAAGTCGTGGCAGTCCCATCCATCGAGCGAACCGCGGTACTGCAAAACATCCTGTGGCGATAAACTGCAGCGCCACGCCACGATCTGGTCGTGCCAGTCGGACATGATCCCGGTGAAGATATCGAGGCTCGCGCGCTTGCTGGATTCCAGCGACGTGTCGGTCACCGCGCTGATCAGATCGCCGACTTCGGGGCCGGATACGGTCTGCACCCACGCGTTGCTGGTGGACTGGCCGGCATCGACAAGCACGAACAGCAGCCGTTTCAGGGACACGGCCTGCTGCGCGGTCATGGGCCCGTAAGGCGTCGTGGAAACCATTCGCCGCAACGAAAGACCGAGCAGGCCGAAATTGTCCACCAATCCGCCATCCAGCAGCTTCACGTACCGCATCGACTCCGGATCGTGATAGTTCGCCAAGGCCTGCGCGTAGGATTGAAGGCCCTCGGGACTTTCCGGATTGGCAAGCGCGTTCCTGGCCCATTCCGGCAACTGATAATCGCAGGCCGTGGGAAAGCTTTGCATCACGATCGGCGCGAAGGCGACCGGCACGGCAGCCGATGCCGACACCGCTTCCGAAATCGGTAGCTGGGACAGATCGCTGCACAGCGCGCCGAACGTCTCGCCGTCGAACACGAACGGCGTCGCATTGAAGATGTCCGACGCATTGATCCAGACGATCGGTTTGCCGGGTGCATAGAGGGTGCTGAACCGCGCACCATGGAACAGATGTTCGTCGAGCCAGGTCGGAACGCCGCGGCGGTCGTTCACCCCGCCGGCCAGCGCATAGAACCAGTTGCGCGGATCCCATGGGCTTGTGTGCAGGGCGCCTTGCAGATCCTGCAGCAGGAATTTCTCGCGGAAATCGGCAAGCGCGCCATCGCCGGCATACCCGAAATAGCTGGCCGTGATCGAACCGCCGGAAACGCCAGAGACCAGGTCGACGTCGTCGATGAGCGTCTCGCCCGAGGAATCGCCTTGTGTGCGAATCTGCGCCAGTTGCTTGAGCACGCCGAAGGAGAAGGCTGCTGCCCGGGTGCCGCCGCCGGAAAAGGCCAGGCCTATCGCGGTTGTATAATCGCCGCGCGATTTCGGCGCCGACGGCGGCGGCGCCGGCCGCGTGATGTTGCTGCTGACCGGAACGTTGATCGGTGCATTCTCGATGGTGACCGTACAGCCGCCGAGCAGCGCGCAGGCGCAAGCCACGAGAACGTCGCCAAACTTCATGACCGCCAGCCCCGCACCGCTTCTCCTTCGAAGCATCGCGCGTCTTCGATGCGTGGGCAATGGGACGGGATATCAGCCCGGCTTGGCGCGGCGCTTGGCGATCGCGTCGATTTCGACAAGTTCGGCGAGGATGTCCGGCATATCCTTCAGCCGGATCATGTTCGGTCCATCGGACGGCGCGTTGTCCGGATCCTGGTGCGTTTCCATGAAAACGGCCGCGACGCCAACCGCCACGGCGGCGCGCGCAATGTACGGGGCCATGTCGCGATTGCCGCCGGATGATGTGCCCTGCCCGCCCGGCTTCTGCACCGCGTGCGTCGCATCGATCACCACCGGCGCGCCGAACTTCGCCAGCTCGACGAGCCCGGTCATGTCGACCACGAGCGTGTTGTAGCCGAAGCTTGCGCCACGCTCGGTGACGACGACATTGGGATTGCCGGCTTCCGTCACCTTGGCGATGACATTCTTCATGTCCCACGGGGCGAGGAACTGCCCCTTCTTCACATTGACGGTCTTCCCCGTATGCGCGGCAGCGACGAGCAGATCGGTCTGGCGTGAGAGGAATGCCGGAATCTGCAACACGTCCACGGAAGCCCCGACAATGGCGCACTGCTCGCGCTCGTGCACATCGGTGAGCACGGGAACCTTCAGGCTCTCGCGCAGCTCGTCGAAAATCGGCAGCGAGGCGCGCAGGCCAAGGCCGCGTTTGCCGCCGCCGCTGGTGCGGTTCGCCTTGTCGAAGCTGGTCTTGTAGATAAAGCCGACGCCGGCCTTCGCCGCGATGTCCTTCAGCGCGGACGCCATCTCGAACGCATGGGCTCGGCTTTCCAGTTGGCAGGGCCCCGCGATGAGCGCGAGTTTCCTGTCATTGCCGATTTCGGTTGAACCGACGCGAACAACGGAATTGGGATGGGTCATGCCGTCAATTTAGCGGCCCGCATCCGACATTGCGACGTCTTTGTTCCCGCGCGGCCGGAATCCGTCACTCAACAACCGCGCGCGGCGCCGCCGCAGGTCCCGTTGCCGGTCAGATTGAGCGAAACCGGGTCCATGGCCACCGTGGCGTGGACCGTCAGCGTTCCCGCGCGAGCACCGCTGGCCGTCGGCGTGAAGGTCACGGCGACGCTGCATGATTTTCCGGGCTTGACCATCCGGCCTGTTTGGCAGGTCGAACTCGGGTCCACGGCAAAATCGCCCGTCGCGAAAACGTCGCTGATCTTGAGAACGGTAGCCTGATCATTGTGCACGGTCGTAACCATCGGCGCACTGGTCGTGCCGATAACCTGATCGGGGAATGACAACGCGTTGGGCAGCGCCCGCACCAGCGTGCCGATGCCCCAAAGCGGCGGACTTGCGACATTGCCGTCGGAGGTCACGTCGATGGCACCGCGTTCCGTGCCCGTGACCGTCGGTTTGAAATAGACCTGCACCATGCAGTGCGTTCCCGCGGTCAGAACCGATCCGCACGCATTGCTGCGAAGGACGTAATCGCCTTCCGTGGCGATGCTCGTGATGTTGACGTCCGTGGTCTGCGGGTTGAACAGGTAGAATGCCTGGGCTGGACTCTTGGTGCCCACATAGGTCGGGGCAAAAGTTCCGCCAACCGGCATCAGCACGGCCTGCGCGACATCGGCGACGGTGTAACCGACCGTCTGGCTCGACGTGTTGCCGTTGCTGTCCGTCGCGACGACGGTGAAGGCATGCGGACCGAGGACCGAGGTGTCGACATTGGCGCCGTTGGCGACCGGTCCTGCACAAGTTGCCACAGCATCATCGGGGTCGGTGCAGCTGTAACTTGCGTGGACGATCTGATTTTGCCGATACGCCTGCCTTGGCCCATTGATCGTGATGACGGGACCGGTCGCATCAGCGCCGCCAACGGTGACGGTCGCCAGAACCGATCCCTTGTTGTCGCGCGTGCCTTCGATCACTGCGCCGTCGTTGAAACCAAGCCACAGCTTGCCGCTGTATGGCGCGATGAAGGTTTGTCCCGACCCGATGGAGAAATAACCCGACTCCTGTGGAAAGAACGACGGATCGTTGTTGTGCTTCTGCTCCGGCAAAGGGCCGATGAACCCGAGCAGGCGCGCCTGTGAGAAGAAGTCGAAAGGCTCGAAAAGATCGAAAGCGTTGTAGTCGTCGTTGGGATCGCCGTCCGGGCCGACCAGCGGATTGTCGTGATAGTCCCACGTCCAGCTGCCGGCAGCGGAAATCGTGATCACGTCGCCGGCTTGAACCAAAAGACCGCTGTCGGCCCATAGTTTCTTCGCGTAGACCGTGACCTGCACCGTCGTTTGTGCCTGGGCTGGAAGTCCGCCGATCATCAGCACGGCCGATCCCACAAGCCCGACAAGCCAAAGCCCAAACCGGATCATCACAAGCCCCCCGTCGTTATGGCTGGAGTATGTGGGACATTTTCCCGGCTGAAAACGATCGGGAAAGGAACCACCGTTATTCTGTCATTTGACCCTTTTCCGGGACCGACGTTGACAGGGCGGAGTCCCCGAGGCCAGTGTCCGGCCCCCGAAACCCGGCCAGCGGCCGATTCGGGCCCCCTTAAATCTGCCGCCGGAAGCCCTATCTGAAGCCAAAGCATGAACGTCCTGGTTGTTGAGTCCCCCGGAAAAGTGAAGTCGATCAACAAGTACCTTGGCTCCGGCTACAAGGTGCTGGCGAGCTTCGGCCATATCCGCGACCTCCCCGCCAAGGAGGGCTCGGTCAAGCCGGACGAAGACTTCTCCATGATCTGGGAGGTCGACCCCAAGGCCCAGAAGCGAATTAAGGACATCGTCGATGCGGTGAAAACCGCCGACAAGCTGATCCTGGCGACCGACCCGGACCGCGAGGGCGAGGCCATTTCCTGGCATGTGCTGGAGGTCCTCAAGCAGAAAAAGGCCCTGAAGAAGGACCTGAAGATCGAGCGGGTGGCCTTCAACGCCATCACCAAGTCCGCCGTTCAGGAAGCCATCGCCAACCCGCGCGAGATCAACGAGGAGCTGGTGGACGCCTACCTCGCCCGCCGCGCCCTCGATTACCTGGTCGGCTTCACCTTATCTCCTGTGCTCTGGCGGAAGCTGCCCGGCGCCCGTTCGGCCGGCCGCGTGCAGTCGGTCGCGCTGCGCCTGATCGTCGAACGCGAGGCGGAGATCGAAGCCTTCCGGCCCCAGGAATACTGGACCATCGATGCCGATGTTTCGGCACCTTCCGGGACGTTCGGTGCGCACCTGACGCATCTCGACGGCAAAAAGCTCGACAAGCTTGGCCTCGAAAACGAAGCGGCGGCGAAACGCGCCGTCGACCTCATCAACGCGCAACGGTTCGCGATCGGCTCGGTCGAAAGCAAGCCGGTCAAGCGCCACCCTGCTCCGCCCTTCATCACGTCGAGCCTGCAGATGGAGGCCTCGCGCAAGCTCGGCTTCAACGCCAAGCACACGATGCGCGTCGCGCAGGGTTTGTACGAAGGCGTCGACATCGGCGGCGATCAGGTGGGTCTCATCACCTACATGCGGACGGACGGCGTCAGCATGGCCGGCGAAGGCATCGCCGAAGCGCGCCACGTCATCGGCGACAAGTACGGCAGCAAGTACGTGCCGAATGTGCCGCGCGCCTACACCAGCAAGGCGAAGAACGCGCAGGAAGCGCACGAAGCCATCCGGCCGACCAGCTTCAACCGCACGCCGGAGAAGATCGCGCGGCACCTGGATGAGGATCAGAGAAAGCTCTACGACCTCATCTGGAAGCGGGCCATCGCCAGCCAGATGGAAAGCGCCGAGCTCGAGCGCACCACCGTCGATGTCGTTTCCGCCGACAGGCAGATCACCTTGCGCGCCACCGGTTCGGTGACGCTGTTCGACGGATTCCTCGCCGTCTATCAGGAAGGCAAGGATGACGAGCAGGATGAAGATGGCGCGCGCCTGCCGAAGGTGAAGGAAGGCGAGAGCGCAACGGTCAAACAGGTCAAGCCGGAGCAGCATTTCACCGAACCGCCGCCGCGCTATTCCGAAGCGAGCCTCGTGCGCAAGCTGGAGGAGCTCGGCATCGGCCGGCCTTCGACCTATGCGAGCATCCTGTCCACCCTTCGTGACCGTTCCTATGTGCGGATGGACCGCGGCCGCTTCATTCCGGACGACAAGGGCCGCATCGTCACCACCTTCCTCACCAATTTCTTCCGCCGCTATGTCGAGTACGGCTTCACCGCCGATCTCGAAGAGAAGCTGGATGAGGTTTCGGCGGGCGAACTCGACTGGAAACAATTGCTGCGCGATTTCTGGCGCGATTTCTCTGCCGCCATCGGCGACACGAAGGAATTGCGCGTCGCCGATGTCATCACCGCGCTGGACGAAGTGCTCGGACCGCACATCTTCGTGCCGAATGCCGACGGCTCCGATCCGCGCGTCTGTCCCAATTGCGGCAACGGCAAGCTGTCGCTCAAGCTGGGGCGGTTCGGCGCCTTTGTCGGCTGCTCGAACTATCCGGAATGCCGCTACACGCGCAGGCTGGGCCAGAGCGCGGAGGAAGCCAGCAGCGAACAGCCGCGCGAACTTGGGCTCGATCCGGCGACCGGAGAACAAGTCACCTTGCGCAGCGGACGCTTCGGTCCCTACGTGCAGCGGGGCAATGCCGAGAAGCCGGCGCGCGGCAGCATCCCGAAGGGCATGGACCTGTCGCTGGTCGATCTCGAATATGCGCTGAAGCTGCTGTCCCTGCCACGTGAGGTGGGCAAGCATCCGGAAGACGGCGAACCGATCAAAGCCAATTTCGGGCGCTTTGGGCCCTACATCGCGCACGGCAAGACCTATGCATCGCTGGAAACGCCGGAAGACGTGTTCACCGTCGGCCTCAACCGTGCGGTGACCTTGCTGGCGGAGAAGAAAGCCAACCCGCGCGGCCGCCGCGGGCCAGAGCCGTTGAAGGAACTCGGACCGAGTGCTGCCGGCGACATGATCAAACTGATGCGCGGCCGCTATGGTCCGTACGTCACCGACGGTTCGACCAACGCCACCATCCCCAACGGCACCGATCCGTTGAGCGTGACGCTCGAACAGGCGCAAACGCTGATCGCCGAACGCGAAGCACGCGGCGGCGGCAAGAAGAAAAAGAGGGCGAAGGCCGCTCCCAAGGAGAAGGCCGCGCCGAAATCCAAACCAAAATCGAAGGCCAAGGCCAAGCCGAAGAAGGCGAAGCCGAAGGCCGCAATGGAAGAAGCAGAAAACTGATTTGAAGAAGAAGCATACCAAAAAAGACAAACCCCAACTCGACAAGGCGCGCGTTCTCGAGGCGCTGGCTGAAAATCCGAAAGCAACCAAACGCGATCTGGCTCACGCGCTGCACGTCAGCGGCAATGAGCGCATCGTGCTCAAGCGTATCCTGAAGGAACTGGAATCGGACGGCGCCATCGCCCGCGGCCGCAAACGCAGCTACGAGCGGCCGGGCGCGCTGCCCGAAGTCACCGTGCTCGAAATCACCGGTCAGGACCCGGATGGCGAGTTGCTCGCGCGTCCCCAGCGCTGGGAACACGACGAGCAGCCGCCGCAGATCATCGTCATCCCCGGCCGCGAGGACGAAAGCCACGGGCCCGCGCTCGGCGTCGGCGAGCGGATCCTCGCGCGCCTGACGCAAACCCGCGACGGCTACGAAGCGCGTGTCATCAAGCGGCTGGGCGCGAGCGTGCACAAGGTGCTGGGCGTGTTCCGCCTGGGCGAACGGGGCGGACGTGTCTCGCCCATCGACCGCAAGAGCAAGTCCGAATTCATCGTCGAGAGCCGCGACCGGGGCGGTGTGCAGCCGAATGAGCTCGTGCTGTGCGAACCGCTGCCGGGACGCGCGTCGGGATTGCCGCGTGCGCGCGTGATCGAACGGCTCGGCTCCATGAACGAACCCAAGGCCGTCAGCCTGATCGCTATCCATGCGCACGGCATTCCCACGGATTTTCCCAGCGATGTCCTGAACGAGGCCGAACGCGCAAAGCCGGTAGACGCACGCGGACGCGAGGATCTGCGAAAAGTTCCGCTCGTCACCATCGATCCGGAAGATGCGCGCGATCACGACGATGCGGTGTGGGCGGGCTCGGACGACGATCCGAAGAACAGGGGCGGCCATGTCGTCATCGTCGCCATCGCCGACGTTGCGCACTACGTGACGCCAGGCTCGGCGCTGGATCGCGAAGCGCTGAAGCGCGGCAACTCCTGTTACTTTCCGGATCGCGTCGTGCCGATGCTGCCCGAGAAGCTGTCGGCCGATCTCTGCTCCCTGATGGACAATGTCGACCGGCCTTGCCTCGCCGTGCGCATGATCTTTGACCGCGACGGCAACAAGCGTGGACACAAATTCATCCGCGGCATCATGCGCTCGACCGCTTCGCTGACCTACCAACAGGCGCAACACGCCTTTGACGGCAAGGACAAGAGCCCGCTGGCGCGCGAGGTGCTGGCGCCGTTGTGGAACGCCTATCAGGCGATGGCCAGGGCGCGCGACCGGCGCGATCCGCTGTCGCTCGATCTGCCGGAACGGCGCATCGTCATCGGCGACGACGGCAAGGTGAAATCCATTGCCTTCCGCGAGCGGCTGGAATCCATGCGCCTCATCGAAGAGATGATGATCATGGCGAATGTCGCCGCGGCAGAATCCCTGGAGAAGGCGCGCTCGCCCCTCATCTACCGCATTCACGAACAGCCCTCGAAGGAGAAGCTCTATGCCTTCTCCGACTATCTGCGCACGATCGGCATGAGTTTCGCCAAGGGACAGGTGGTGAAACCCACCACCTTCAACCGCATCCTGGCGCAGGCGAAGAACGGCGCAAACGAAGCCGTGATGAACGATGTGGTTCTGCGAACGCAGGCGCAGGCCATCTATGCGCCGGAAAACATCGGCCATTTCGGATTGAACCTGCATCGTTATGCGCATTTCACGTCGCCGATCCGCCGTTATGCCGATCTGGTCGTGCATCGCGCGCTGATTGCGGGCCTGAAGCTGGGCGAAGGCGGGCTGACCGACCGCGAAACGGGAAAGCTCGGCGACATCTCCGACCACATCTCGATGACGGAACGCCGGGCCATGGCGGCCGAACGCGACTCCAACGACCGCTACGTCGCGGCCTACATGGAAGACCGCGTCGGCGCGACCTTCGAGGCGCGCGTCACTGGCGTTACGCGCTTCGGGTTGTTCGTGCGGCTGCCGGAAAGCGGCGCGGAAGGATTGATCCCGGCGCGCACGCTGGGTTTCGAGTACTTCCGGCACGACGAGAAGAAGCACGCGCTGATCGGCGACCGCTCCGGCACGATGTATTCCATGGGCGACAGACTGAAGGTGCGCCTGATGGAAGCCGCTCCGCTCACCGGTGGCCTTCGCTTCGAACTCGAGGAAGCCAACGCACCTCAGCGTTCCGGCGCAACCCAGCGCCCCCGCTTCACGAAGATCTCGCATGCCAAGCGCCGACGACGCTAGACTGGCCATGTTCGACCGCGACGAAGTCGTGGTGAAGAAGCGCCTGCGCCCGAAGGATGCCGCCACGCTTGTCCTTGTGCGCCGCGATGCGGACGGCTTGCGCGTCCTGATGGGCCGCCGCCACGGCAACATGGCCTTCATGGCGAACAAGACCGTGTTTCCTGGCGGACGGGTCGATTCCTGCGACCAGCGTTTGAAAATCGGCGGAGATTACAGGCCGCATGTCGCAGCGCGATTGGCGCACGCCGGAAGACTCTCACGAGCACTCGGGCTTGCCGCCATCCGCGAGACATTCGAAGAGACCGGTGTGCTGGTGGGCGAGCGTGCAACCGATGTTCCGCGCACGAAGAGCGCGTGGTCGCGGTTCTTTGCGCATGGCATTGCACCGAGGCTCGATCAGCTGGAGTTCATCGCGCGCGCCATCACGCCGCCCAATCGTCCCCGCCGCTTCGACGCACGCTTCTTCATGGCCGATGCCGGCGCCATCGCGCACGCGCTGGATGCCGCACACTCCGAGGAATTGCTGACGCCCTGTTGGCTGACCTTCGCCGAGGCACGCGCGCTCGACATTCCCACGATCACACGGCTTGTCCTCGAAGAAGCCGAAGCGCGGCTCGCCGAGGGACCGGATGCCTCGCGACCTGTTCCGTTCTATCGCTCGCGCCATCGCAAGCCGGTGCTGGAATACCTCTGACGTCCCCACGCCTTATCGCGTAGAACACGCGGCGATATTCGATCGATTCCGATGACCGGCATTTCCCCAAACCGACTGGCCCTGATCGCGATCCTCTCGGCCTGCATTGCCTACGGCACGGGCATGGGCCTCACGCTGCCACTGCTGTCGCTCATCCTGGAGCGCATGGGCGTGCCCGGAAGCCTCAACGGATTGAACCTGGCGACCGCCGGACTCTCGGCTCTCGTGATCACGCCTTACGTGCCCGGCTGGATCCACAAAATCGGGACTGCGCAGCTGCTTGTCGCCGCCCTGGCCGTCGCCGCGGCGGCGCTCGTCACGATCTACCACGTGCCCAGCCTGTGGCTGTTTTTCCCAGCGCGATTTGTTCTCGGCAGTGCGCTCAATGCGCTGTTCGTGGTGACGGAATTCTGGATCAACCGGCTGGCCGACGAACGCAACCGCGGCCGCTACGTCGCGCTCTACACGATCTGCATGGCCGGAAGCTTCGGCATCGGGCCGGCCATCCTGCAGGTGATTGGCACGCGCGGCTTTGCGCCGTTCGGCCTTGGCGCGGCGCTGCTGTCGCTCGCGATCATTCCGGTTCTGCTCGTGCGCCGCAGCGCGCCTCTCATCGAGGAGAGGGCGACCAGCTCGGTTTGGGCGACTTTGCGCAGCGCGCCGATGGTGTTTGCGGCTTCGTGCGTCTTCGGCGCCATCGATTCCGGAATCGTCGGCCTTGTTCCGGTGTACGCCGTGCGCCTCGGCTACACGGAAGCGCATGCCGCGCTGTGCGTGACGGCGGTGGCGGCAGGCAGCATCGTGTTCCAGTATCCCCTCGGAATGCTGGCTGATCGCATGCATCGCCGCACACTCATGGTCATCTGCGCGGCGAGCGGGGTTGCCGGCGCGATCGTCCTTCCCTTCACGATGGCGACGCCGCTGCTGGCTTACTTGGTCCTGTTTGTCTGGGGCGGAATGATCCTCGGCATCTACAGCGTCGGCCTCACGCTGCTGGGCCAGCGCTTCAAGGGTGCGGAGCTGGTCACAGCCAATGCCGGATTCATCATCGCCTATTGCCTCGGGATGATCGCAGGCCCTGCGGCGCAGGGCATCGCGCTGGACGCCTGGAATCCGCACGGGTTGATGGCCGCGATGGGCCTGATTTGCGCCATTTATGTGGGATTCCTGCTGGCGGGACGCCGCCGCTTGACTTCCGAGGCTGCCTGACTAGGTTACCGGCCCTTCTGGAATTCCAAGGACTTTTCGACATGGCGAAGCCGACCACGGCCAAGATCAGGCTCAACAGCTCCGGCGACACGGGCTTCTTCTATGTGACGAAGAAGAATACCCGCACCATGACCGAGAAGTTCACGATCAAGAAGTACGACCCCGTGCTGCGCAAGCATGTGGAGTTCAAGGAAGGCAAGATAAAATAGCGCGAGTGGCGAGTAGCGAATAGCGAGTAGAGCCGCTCGTCCGCCGAATCGCGCTACCATCTCAAAGTCATTCGCTATTCGCTATTCGCTATTCGCTATTCGCTATTCGCTACTCGCTACTCGCTATTCGCTATTCGCTATTCGCTATTCGCTATTAAGCGGCAGCCTTTCGCTCCACCCCACTGACAAACTTCCCGATGTGTTCCAGATAGACCGGCACCAGTGCGTCGGCGAAATCGTGCGCCATGCCCGGCACGATGATCAGTTCGCAGCCGGGAATGCTCGCCGCCGTATCCTTGCCGCCGTCTACCGGCACCAGCGGATCATCCGCACCGTGGATCACCAGCGCCGGCGCGCGAACAGTCTTCAGGATTTCGTTGCGCGGCTGAGCGGCAACGATCGCCACAAGCTGGCGCGCGATTCCCGCCGGATCGTATGGCGTGCGGTCCACCAGCTCCTCCACCCGTTTGCGCAGCACAGGTTCGGGGTCGCGAAAGCCGGGACTGCCGATCACACTCCACACCTTCATGCCGGCCTTGATCCGCGCCTCGCGGCTGTCGTTGGCCGGTGGCGTCGTGATGGCGGCCATGGCTTCCGGCTTGGCCGGCGGCAGGTCGCGGCGTGCGGTCGACGACATGATCGAAACCATGCTCTTCGTGTGCTCGGGATGCTTCGCCGCGATGATCTGCGCGATGAAGCCACCCATCGAGGCGCCGACGATGTGGGCGCGCTTGATCCCGAGCGCGTCGAGCAGTGCGACGGAGTCTTTCGCCATGTCCTCGAGCTGGTACGGCGCGTCCACCTTCTGGCCCGACATCATTTTCATCATCACCTCCGGCACGTTCGGCGCGCCGAGATGCGTCAGATGCGTGGACTTGCCGATGTCGCGATTGTCGAAGCGGATGACATAGAACCCGCGCGCCGCGAGTCCTTCGCACAGGGCAACCGGCCACATGGTCAACTGCGCCGAAAAACCCATGATCAGCAGCAGCGCCGGATCGGACTTGCGGCCGAAGGTCTCGTATTCAATGTCGATTCCGTTGGCTCGAACTTGCGGCATGGCCCTACCCCTTGAGATTTGGTTTCGATCAGGGCCAAGCTTACCACCTCCTCACTCCGGCCTGACAAGATCGGCCTCCTCCGAATGAAACGCGACCTCAAACGGCTCTCCAACGAACGCTTCGACCTGCTCGTGATCGGCGGCGGGATCACCGGGGCGTGCGTGGCCCGCGACGCGGCCTTGCGCGGACTTTCGGTTGCGCTGGTGGAGAAAAACGACTTCGCAAGCGCCACCAGCGCGCACAATTCGCGGTTGATCCATGGGGGCTTGCGTTACCTGCGCAATTTCGAACTGGGCCTCGTGCGCGAGAGTCTGCGCGAGCGGCGCATCTGGCAGCGCGTGGCGCCGCAGATGGTGCATCCCCTGCCCTTTCTCATCCCGCTCTATGGCGCAGGATGGAAGGCGCGGGCGCAGTTGGCGGCCGGACTCACCTTATATGATGTGCTGTCGTTCGATCGCGGCTGGCTGCCCGATCCGGCGCAACGGCTTCCGGGCCATCGCTGGCTGGATAAGAGGCGTGCGTTGGAACGCGAACCGTCGGTGGACGGTCCGGGCTTCGACGGCGCCTTCGAATATTACGATGCGCAGATGAATTCGCCGGAACGCCTCGCATTGGAAATCGTGCAGGATGCGGCTGCTCAGGGCGCCATCGTCGCAAACCACATTGCTGCCGACACCCTGCTCGTCCGGAACGGACGCGTCGAAGGCGCCAGCGTCGCCGATCAATTCTCGGATGCGCGGTTCGACATTCGCGCGGATGTCACGCTGGTGGCGACGGGACCATGGTCCGATCTGTTTCTTGCGAAGGCCTTGGGCCATGCGGCTTCCCACAAGCTGCTGCGGTCGAAGGGAATTCATCTCGTCGTGCCGGCCATGACACGCGATTGCGCGCTGACGGTTGCGGCGAACGGCGGGCATTTCTTCGTGCTGCCTTGGCGCGGCCGCTCGCTGCTCGGCACCACCGACACGGCGTACAGCGGCGCGCCAGATAAGGTCGGAGTCACCGAACGGGACATCGAAGACTTCCTTGCCTTCATCAATGCGCACCTGCCGTCGGCGCGTCTGAAACGGTCCGACGTGCAATATTTCTATGCCGGGTTGCGGCCGCTGGTGGATGACGGCAGCGGCGACACCTACGACGCCTCGCGCCGCTCCGAACTGATCGACCACGGCAAGGACGACGGCGTGGCCGGCCTATACTCCGTCATCGGCGGCAAATGGACCACCTCGCGGGCTTTGGCAGAGGAAACCGTGGATGCCATCGTCGCGCGCCTCGGCAAGAACGTTCGCAAGTGCATCACGTCAACGGCAATCGTCCCCCCTCCCCTTGCGGGAGGGGGCGCGGAGCGAAGCGACGCGGGGGAGGGATTAAGCAACCTTTCAACACCCCCTCCCCCAAATTCTCACGCTGGCGCGTTCGAATTTGCCCCCTCCCTCAAGGGGAGGGGGGAAGACATCCTTGGCTTCATCCGCGACGAAATGGCGATGACGCTTGAGGACGTCGTGATGCGGCGCTCCGGCATCGGGGTGCTTGGCGATCCGGGACAGCAAGCGCTCGAAGACATGGCAAGCACAATGGCCACGGAACTGGGCTGGGACAACGCGCGCAAACGCGCGCAGATCGAAGCCGTGCAGGCGAATTTCCGTACGAAGGCAGCCGCATGACCGTGCTGGCTGTCGTCAACCCGCG
>DATIYG010000025.1:0-6309 GCA_035517755.1 Rhizomicrobium sp.
CGCTTCGACCGTTCCGGTGCGGTCACGGGAAGCGGGCTCGGGCTCGCCATCGCTGGCGCGCTGGTGCGGCGGATGGGCGGGTCGTTGCGCATCTCCGGGCAATCCGGCACGGGCGCAACGGTCGAGATCAGGCTGAAGCGCGCGGCCTCATAGGTACCAATCGTATTCGATCGGCGTGACGGCGCGGCGGACGCGGGCCGCCTCGATCCGTTTGTTCTCGCGATAGAGCGATACCGTCTCATCGCCGAAATAGGCCGGAAGGATCGTCGACTGCTCCAGCCGCGAAAGCGCGTCGTCGATGGTGAACGGCAGGCTCAGATCCGGCTCGCGCGACACGTTGCCGATTGCCGGCGCGCCGGGATCCAGCTTCTTCGTGATGCCGTGATGCACGCCAGCCAGCACCGCGGCCAACGCCAGATGCGGATTGGCATCGGCACCGGCCACGCGGTGCTCGACGCGGCGCGCCTCGCTCGGACCGGCAGGAATGCGCATGCCCGCCGAGCGGTTGTTGATGCCCCAGCGGCGGTTCACCGGCGCGAACATGTCGGGCTGGAATCTCCGGTACGAATTCACGTTGGGCGCGAAGAACGCCATCGACTCCGCCATCGCCGCCTGCAATCCGCCGATGGCATGACGCAGCGCGTCGGAACCTTCCGCCGTGCCGTTGTCGAAGATGTTGCGGCCATTGGCATCGAGCAGGCTCAAATGGATATGCAATCCACTGCCGGCACGGTCGATGTAGGGCTTCGCCATGAAGGTCGCGTCGAACCCGTTGGCGCGCGCCGCCGCCTTCACGATCTGCTGCAGCAGCACCGCGTGATCGGCGGCATGACGCGTATCGGGCTGATGCTTCAGGTTCGCTTCGAACTGGCCGGGCGCGTATTCCTTGCTGGTGGCGCTGACCGGAACGTTTGACGCCTTCGCCGCATCCGCGAGTGAAGAGAGAAAGCCCTGAAAGCGGTTGAGGTCGTCGACACCATAAACCGAGGCCGTGCTCTCGCGCGCACCGGAACGCGGATCGAGCGGCGGCTGCGGCGCGCCATTGGTCAGCCGCTCGCGGTCCACCAGGTAGAATTCGAGCTCCAGCGCGCACACCGGCCTGAGCTTCAGTTCGGCAAACCGGTCGAGCACGCGCTCAAGCGTCGAGATCGGTTCGGCCGGGTCGGGATCGCCTGCGCCATCGCGCAATGTGAGAAACACCTGCGCGCGCTTCGGGCCATCATCCCACACCAGGCGCGCCGTGCCTGGGATCGGCCACGCCGTGCCGTCGGGATCGCCGTCGCCATAGCCGCGGCCGAACGGATTGGTCATCTCGCCGCGGGCATCCATCAGATAAATGGAGTGCGGCAGCTGGAGGCCGGAATCGAACAGCTTGCCCGCTTCCGCTACCGGCAGCCGCTTGCCCCGCACCGTGCCGCACAAATCGACCACCACCGCATCGACGAACCGGACGTCCGGGTTTCCGGCGAGCAGCGCCGATAGCTCGGCCTCTGCCTCAGGCACGAAGGCCGGGCGGGCGAAAGTCGGCGTGGCCGTTGGCTTGTTCATGATGGCACCGGATCGGGGGAGCTTGCGGGTGCGATCATAAAGAGCCGGTTAGGAAGGCGAAAGGCGGCCCAAAGCATTGATTCGGCAAGGGGTTGGCCGGTCAACCGCGCTTCAGGACGGCATCGATCCGTGTAAGCAAAGCCGACCGGTCGGCGGCAGTCGTCGCCGGAAGACGTTCGAAATCCTCCTTCAGCCGGATATCGGCAAAGAACCGCGGACCGTCTTCGTGGAAATGCAGGAAGGCGCGGCTGCCGCAGTAGAAGGCGCCGCGTGACTTCTCCTTGAGGCCTGTCCGCTTCCGAATCTGCTTCAGCAGCGGTTCAAGCCGGTCCAGCGCTGCGGCGCTCGCATGCTTCATGGCGGCAGGAGAACAGGCGCTTCCAGGAACGGCAAGGTGGCCACGCGCGCAGGCGCTGCGCGGAATTCAGGGTGCTGCCGCGTGGCGGCAAGGATCACAGCGGCGGACGTTCCGGGTTTCGCGGAGGCGCGCTCGATTTGCGCCAGCGCGATGGCGCGTCGCAGCGCCGACGAATAGCGCGATGCCAGCACATGCCCCACGACACGCTCGTCGGCAAAGACCTGGCCCAGCGTGCACGGCTCGTCGGATTCGATTTCGAGTCCGGCGACGGTGAATTTTTCCTGCTCGCGATTGGCGAGCCACCCTGCGCGCCCCGTGAAGCCCGTGTGGTCGTCTGCGATCAGACTTTCGAGCCCCAGCGAACGCGGTGTCGGTCCCTTTGCCTCGCGATCGCGCGCGTCATCGTAGTCGCGCTCGGGCCGCGCGACACCCCCTTCGACATCGAGCAGATCCATCGCTTCGACTCCGGCCGGAAGGATGCCGTAAGGCGCGCCGGCGGACACAATGCGGTCCCACACCAGCGGACCGTCCTCCACCTTGCACCACAGCTCGTAGCCATTGTGCTCGCCCCAGCGCGACAGCGTGACGTCGAGTCCGCGCCAGAACACGCGCCGGAAGGCAAGCGGTTTCAGCGCCGGATCGATCCCGGCGCGGGCCAGAACGGCAGCGGCATAGGGACCGATGACCGCCAGCCCGCCGGATTCGGCCGACACGTCGCGCATGGTGGCGGATGCTTGCGCCGCTGCCGCCGCGATCCAGGCAGCATCTTCAGCCGTGGCGGCCAGAAGGAAGCTGTGCTTGCCGTAGCGCGCGATCAGCCCGGCACCACGCACCGCTCCGTTGTCGTTCAACCACAGCGCCTTGAGCGATTGCCCGGGCTCGAGCGCGGCGGCGTCTCGCGTGAACAGCCGGTGCAAGGCTTCGCTCGCGGCATCGCCTGCGAGGGTGATACGCCAGCGCCACGAGATGTCGGCGATCGCGACTCGCAGCCGCGCAGCCAACGCCTCTTCGCCGGCATCGGAGTAACGCGCGGCCAGCGTGAAGCCGTTGCGCGTGATCCACGCATTGCATTCGTTCGCAGCGGCTGCGCGGGAATGGAACGGCGTGGCGCGGAGAGCTTGCCTAGTCATCCGCGCGCCCCGCTCGCTTCATGCGCCGCCCGGCGAAATCCGCAATGATCGCACGCGCCGCGATGGTGCCGGCGGCGCAGGTCGCAAGCGGCCCCGTTGGCGTCGATCGACCCGCCAGATACAGGCCGCGCAGGAACGTGCGCGGCGGCGCGATGCGCAATCCCGGCCGTGCACCGAACATCTGGTCGGGCGCGATCTCGCCGCCGTCGAGATCGCCTTCCGAGCAGCCGATCTGATGCTCGATGTCGGGCGGCACGAGGACATCGGCAGCCAGCACTGTCTGCGAGAAGTTGGCGATCACGGCATCGATCGCCTTGAGCACGGTGTTGAGCAACGCCTCGCGCTTCTCATGCGCCCACGGCCCGTCGAACAGTTTGTAGGGGATGCAGCCGACCGTGGCGGTAAGTGTCGCCGCGCCGATGGGAGCGAGCGAAGGATCGCAAGCTGAAACACAGCGAAGCTGGATGGGCGGGATTTCCGGAATGAGGCTTTGGCTCCATGCCGAATGGGCCACGCGAAATGTCTCGGCATCGGGCGCGATGAAAATCGGCGCGCGGAGGATGTGCGGGGCGAGCTGCGGCGCGCTCGACAGGGCGAACAGAATACGGGCTGTGGCTCCGCTCATGCGATAGGCGGCAAGACGCGCGGTCACGTCCTTCGGCAGCGCGCTCCACTTGAACAGCGCCGCGAAGGTGCGCCGCAAATCCAGCGTCGAGAGAACCGCCGCAGCTTCGATCTCCGTTCCGTCGGCCAGGGAAACGCCCGCGGCGCGCCCGCGCCTGTGGCGAACTTCCCCGACCTCCAGCCCGCAGCGGATGTCGGCGCCCGCCGAACGGGCTGCTGCTTCGAGGGAAGTGGCCAGTGTGCCGAGACCGCCCATGACAATCCCGGAACCACCGCTTCCCGGCGCAAGCAGATGGAGCGCGCTCCCGGACTGAAACGGATCGACGGCGCGGCTGGCGGTCGCGCAGGCAATTGCCAGCGCCGCAGCACGCGGATCGGTGCCGGCGGCCCAAACGACATCCGAAACGCTTCGTGCCTTCCATTCGGCGGCCGGCCAAGGATCGTCGGGCTGCGCCGCCAGCCACGCGTACCACGGCACCGGCGCTTTCGGCTTGCCCGCACGTTCTCGAACTTCGCTGGCCTTGGCGCGCGCCTGATCGAACAGCCGGCCCTCCTCCGCAAGCCTCTCCGCTCGCGAACCATCGGGCCACAGGGCCGTCGCGGCTCTTGCAGGAACGAAGATGGCGCCGCGCCGCGACAGATCGAGCGCCCAGTGGAGGACGGCCGGAATCGGCGCAATCTCGTCGGCGAACGGCGAGGCCCGGAATCCGGGATGGAATTCGCGCGTGGTGCAGCGGCCGCCCACGCGCACGTTGCGCTCCAGCACGATCGCCTTGAGACCGGACTGGCCGAGCAGAGCCGCGGCGGCCAAACCATCCGCACCGCCTCCGATGATCGCGACATCGCAGCGCAAGCTCATTCCCGGCATCGCTTTACAGAGAAGCCCGACCGGAAAACATAAGGCGAAAGCGGCAAGGGCGGAAACGACTCCGTCGAGTCATTTCCGCCCTTGGTTAACACTGGGGCGCGTTGCCTTTGTTGGCGAACGGCTGGCGGCGCTTCGCTTAGAGCACGCCGCGCTTGTGCTCGCCGACCACGATGCGGCCGGGATTGAAGGCCCGCTTGAACACGTCCATCGCCTTGCGCGGCTCTGCATCGCCGCACATGAATACATCGAACGCCGCGTAGCCCTTTTCCGGCCAGGTGTGGACGGAGATGTGGCTTTCCGCCAACACCGCCACGCCGGAGATTCCACCGCCTTCGGAGAAGGTGTGGAGATGGATGTGGAGCAGCGTCGCGCCGGCGGCTTTCACCGCGTCGATCAGTGCGTTCTCGATGCGCTCGCGATCGTCGAGGCCTTCGGCTTCCCAAAGGTCGATGATCAGGTGACTGCCCGCATAGGTCAGTCCATTGCGCGTGATGAAGTGATCCTTCGGCTCGATGGCCGGCTTTACGATTGCGACGGGCTTCTGAGAGGTCCGGGCGCGAGGCGCCTTCACTTCCTTGTTCGCCGTCACCAGAGCTAGTCTAGCCATTTCGGGCACCTACCCTTCTCTAAGGTTGACACCTGCGCCTTGGCCTAACGACTTCCGGACGCCGTCTAAGAAGAAAGCGGCCGGAGGAAGGGGAAACTTCCGCCGCGCCGCCCTGTTCCGTCGCCGGAACAACGCGAAATATAGGGAGGTTGCCCCCCCATGCAAGAAATTTTATGCCCCAAGCGTCAATTTTCTCTAAGCGCCGTGGCGAGAGTGCTTCGCCGCCTCCGAGGCGCGAGAGCGCGCAGCCGCGCCTCCTCTCGCCCGTGCTGGACATGATTGTGACAGCGCCCTAGAAGGCGGCGCGATCGAGCGTGAATCCCGCCAAAACATTGGAGAAGAGAATGGCCGCCACGAGCTTCAAGGAGCGCCTCCACAAAGGCTATGCGCAGGTGATGGAGCTCTCCGGCAAGCCCCTGGCGGACGAAAAAAGCGACTACCAGCGCATTAAGATTTTCGACACGATTTCCAACGGCCGGGTGATGACGCTCGACGACATCGTCCAGATCACCACGCGCGACGAGAGCGCCTACGCCGAAATGCTGACCCACTTGCCCCTGCTCGAGCACGGCAGGGCGTCTCGCGTAATGATTGTGGGCGGCGGCGATCTCTCCATCGCCGACGAGGCGCTGAAGCACAAGGGCGTGAAGGAGGTCGTGCTGGTCGACATCGATGGCCGCGTGGTCGAGCTCTGCCGCCAGCACTTCGCCACCATCAACGCGCGTGCCTTCAAGGACCGGCGGCTCAAGATCGAGATCGCCGACGCCTTCGAATATCTCGGGCGGGCGAAATCGCGGGAACGGTTCGACCTCATCGTGGCCGATCGCCCGGATCCGGTTGGCCCCGGCAAGGCGCTGTTTGGCGAGACGTTCTACGACCGCGTGCGCAACGCACTGAAGCCGGGTGGCTTTGCCACCTTCCAGACCGGCGTGCCGTTCTATCAGCCCTGGGAGATCACCGATGCGCTCAAGGAGCTCGCCGAGTTCTTCCCGCAGTCCGGTCTCTACCTGACCGTGGTGCCGACCTATATCGGCGGCTATATGGCGCTATCCTGGGCGGGAAAAGGCAAGCGCCTGGGCACGCCGGCCGGCATCAAGCGCGCGCGCGCCGCGTTCAAGCGGACGAAGCTCAAGACCGACTATTACAACCCGGATGTCCACGCCGCGTGCTTCGC
>DATIYG010000026.1:0-7975 GCA_035517755.1 Rhizomicrobium sp.
ACTCATCTTCTCGGCGTAAGGACGCGCGGCTTCCGCCGCTTCCTGCGCGCGCCGCAGCTTCGACGCAGCCACCATCTGCTGCGCCTTGGTGATCTTGCGGATCGATTTGACGGTCGAAATCCGCCGGCGGAAGGAAATCAGACTCGGCATCTAGTTCCCCGCATCCTGGCAAACACCATCGAAAAGCTCAGGTCCCTGATACTTCACGAAATCGGTTGCTGGTGTAGCCGACGGATCGTTGACGTATGTGGCCAGTCTGGTGCGCATCCCTTCGTCGGCGCCCCAAAAACCGAATGTCACAGCCGCACCGCAAGCGCAGTAGGCATCCGGGTCCTTCGCGGTAGCCTTTGACTTGCAGTCGTCAATAATGGCCGTCTTAACAGCAGCCAATGCGGGCATCTTGGCAATCATCTCGTCCAAGTTTCGCTCGGACTCCCGAATGAATCGTCCGCTTCCCGCAGCGTCTGCTGCAGTGGAAAAGGACAAACCCAAGACGAAAGCCAAAGCTCCCACAGCGGCGAGTGTCAGTCTTGCAAGCGAATAAGGCGTCCTTGGCATTTAGGCAAAGCCCTTGGCGAACTCTTCAATCGCCGCCTTCAGCTTGTTCTCGTTGTCCGGCGTGATCTGCTTCTCGCTGCGGATCGACGCCAGGATGTCGGGATTCTTGGCGCGGATCGACCGCAGCAGCTCCGTCTGGAAGCGCTGCACGTCCCCGACCGGAATGCGGTCGAGATAGCCGCGCACGCCGGAGAAGATGGCCACCACCTGCTCTTCGATCGGCATCGGCGAGTACTGCGGCTGCTTCAGCATTTCCGTCAGGCGGGCGCCGCGGTTGAGCAGGCGCTGCGTCGCGGCGTCGAGGTCGGAACCGAACTGTGCGAACGCCGCCATTTCGCGGTACTGCGCCAGTTCGAGCTTCATCGAGCCGGCAACCTGCTTCATCGCCTTGACCTGGGCAGCCGATCCCACGCGGGACACCGAGATGCCGACGTTCACCGCCGGGCGGATGCCCTGGAAGAACAGATCGGTCTCGAGGAAGATCTGGCCGTCGGTGATCGAGATCACGTTGGTCGGGATGTAGGCAGACACGTCGTTTGCCTGCGTCTCGATGACAGGCAGGGCGGTCAGCGAACCCGAACCGTTGTCGGCGTTCAGCTTCGCGGCGCGCTCGAGCAGGCGGGAGTGCAGATAGAACACGTCGCCCGGATAGGCTTCGCGGCCCGGCGGACGGCGCAGCAGCAGCGACATTTGGCGATAGGCGACAGCCTGCTTGGAAAGATCATCGTAGATGATCAGGGCGTGCATGCCGTTGTCGCGGAACCATTCGCCCATGGCGCAGCCGGAGAATGGTGCCAGATATTGCAGTGGCGCCGGCTCGGAGGCCGTCGCTGCCACCACGATCGTATATTCCATGGCGCCGGCGTCCTCGAGCGTCTTCACGATCTGCGCGACCGTCGAGCGTTTCTGTCCGATGGCGACGTAGATGCAATACAGCTTCTGCTTGTCATCGGCGCCAGCGTTGGTGAATTTCTGATTGATGATGGTGTCGATGGCGATGGCCGTCTTGCCGGTCTGGCGGTCGCCGATGATCAGCTCGCGCTGGCCGCGGCCGACCGGAATGAGGCTGTCGATGGCCTTGAGCCCCGTTTGCATCGGCTCGCTCACCGATTTACGCGGGATGATGCCCGGCGCCTTCACGTCGACGCGGCGGCGCTCGGCGATGTTGGTCAGCGGGCCCTTGCCGTCGATCGGATTGCCGAGTGCATCGAGCACGCGGCCGAGCACGCCCTTGCCGACCGGCACGTCGACGATCGCGCCGGTGCGCTTGACGGTGTCGCCTTCCTTGATGTGTTCGTCGGTGCCGAAGATCACGACGCCGACATTGTCGTTCTCGAGGTTCAGCGCCATGCCCTTGATGGCGCCGGGGAATTCGACCATCTCGCCGGCCTGCACATTGTCGAGGCCATAGACGCGGGCGATGCCGTCGCCGACGGAGAGCACTTGGCCCACTTCGGAGACTTCGGCTTCGGCGCCGAAATTCTGGATCTCGCGCTTCAGGATGGCAGAGATTTCGGCGGGCTGGATATCCATGGTCTCGTCCTTCGTTGTCTCGTCTATTCATTCTTCGTGGCTCGCCCTTTGGGCTCGCACCTCAGGATGACGGTTATCTACTTCTCGTCATGCTGAGGCGCCGCGAAGCGGCCACGAAGCATGTTTGCGCGAAGTCTCATTGGCCCCTCATCGCGAGGCGCAGGCCGTTGAGTTTCGTGCGGATGGAAGAGTCGATCATGCGCGAGCCGACCTTCACGATCAGTCCGCCAAGCAACGACGGATCGACCTTGGCGTCGAGACGAATCTCGCGCGACAGCTTCGATTTCAGGATCGCCTTCAATTCGGTGACTTCGTTGTCCGAGAGTGGCCGCGCGCTCGTGATCTGCGCATCCACTTCGCCTTTCTGCCTCGAGACGAGGCGATCGTAGGCGCGGATGATATCGGCAAGCGCAAACAGGCGGCGCTTGGAGGCCAGCAGCAGAATGAACCGGCGCGTCAGCGCGGAGGCTTCCATGCGGTTCAGCACCCCGTTCATGCCGGCGGCCTGCTCGTCGCGCGAGAACACCGGCGCGCGGACGAGCCGCATCAGGTCGGCGCTCTGGTTCATCAGCGATCGCAATGCGGCGAAGTCCTTCGCGACCGCGTCGACCGCCTTTTCTTCCTGCGCCAGCTCGAACACGGCGAGCGCATAGCGCCCCGCGAGTCCTGCTTCGTGTGTCACTTCCGCTGTCGCCACCCGCGCCTCGTTTTCGCCGGCTTGGGGCAGCCTCTGGTCGGAGACCGGACCGCCTCTGCTCGGCGAGTGCTAAGCTATTGATTGAGCGAAGAAATTCACTCGCGTGAGCGAATCTTAATGCCCGCGCGCGAGGCGTGTAGCATGGGGGGCGAGGCCGCGCAATAATCTGTCATTTGCCCCGGTGTCGCGGGCCGGGCTACGGGTAATCCAATCTCTGAACCTAGAGGGGAATCACGACATGAAATCGGCATTACTCGGCGGCGTTCTTCTGACGGCTTTGGCCGCCGGACCGGCCATTGCGGCGCTCACGGTTGGCGCCAAGGCGCCGGACTTCACGACCCAGGCCGCGCTCGGCGGCAAGGAATTCACCTTCTCGCTGGCGGCGGCGCTCAAGAAGGGACCCGTGGTGCTCTACTTTTTCCCGGCCGCCTTTACGCCCGGCTGCACGCAGGAAGCGCATGACTTCGCCGAGGCAACCGACCAGTTCAACGCGCTTGGCGCAACGGTGATCGGTGTGACGGCGGGCAACGCCAATCGCGTGACGGAATTCTCCTCCGTCGAGTGCCGCAACAAGTTCGCGGTCGCCGCCGACCCGGACGAGAAGGTCATCAAGGCCTATGACGCCACTCTGAAGCAGAAGCCGGAATGGTCCGACCGCACGTCCTATGTCATCGCGCCGGACGGCACGATCCTGTTCACCTACACCAACCTCGATCCCAGCCAGCACGTCGCGATGACCATGGCCGCCGTGAAGAAGTGGAAGGACGAGCACAAATAGGCTGACGTTCGAACAGGGGCCTAGTCGCGGCCGATCGGCGGCCGCGTCAGGTTCTTGCCCACGATGGCGATGATCAGCAGCCCGAATGCGGCGAGCTTCAGGAGATAGATCCAGCTCTGATATTCGCGCGGCACATTGGCCAGCGTGATCATCGTCTGGTTGGCCGCAAGCAGCAGAAAGGCCGCGCTGAAGGCCGCGAACAGCGTATCGCCGGTGCGGCGCCAGAAGCGCAGGAAAAACAGGCTTGCCAGCAGGAAGCCTGCCGCCGTTGCGCCAGACAGGAAATCGGCAAGGTGCGCCATCAGTCGATCTCCCAGATGAAGCCGTAAAGCAGCACGCCCACCGCGGCGAGACTGCAGCAGGTGCGCGGCAGGCTGAGATCGATGCTGGTGGGAAAGACGACGATGTCCAGGAACATGAGAAAGTTGTTGACGGCCAGCAGCGCAAAGCACGCAGAGCTCCACAACAGCATGCGCGTGCGATTCCTGCGGTAGCTCCGGAACAGCAGCCCGGCGCAGACCACACTGGTGAGCAGGCAAAGCAGATAGACGGCTGACGCCCAGATCGTCATTGGCTCATTCCTTCAGGCGGAACGCTTCGGCGAAGATACGCAGCTTCTCGCTCGGCGCGGTGGCAATGGCATTGATCACCGCGACCGGCTTGGAAGCGTAAAGCGATTGCGCGCGCTCGACGAACGAATCCAACTGCTCCGTAGCCGGACGATAGCAGACTTGCCCCGCATCATCTGTTGCGACCAGCCCCGCGCTCTTGAGACTCTGGAGGGCCTCGGCCACCACGAGCGTACTCGCGCGCAACTCGCGAACGAGCTCCGGCATTCGCCAGGCACGGCCGCGTTCACGCCGCACCAGCAGCAGGAGTTCGAGTGCCCAGACGGATTTCACCGTTGCCCCGACGAAGGCAAGGATGTCGGCGTCTTCCACGTGCCCAGCCTCGGGATCGAGCGAAAGCGAAGGAGCGAGGTTTCAACATTGCGCCCCGGCCATCAACCCGAAAGCGGATGGCATCCTTGCACTAGAGCAATGATTTCCCTCTGAATTCTTCGTGCGTGCATTCCGGAAGGTGCGGTTAAGAACGTTCCTAAGGGCGGACTTAACGCCCTCGCGCGCATGCTGCTCGCCGGGGAATGGGAGCGGCAACATGGGCAAGTGGAGCGAAGACCTCGATCAGATCTGGCAGTTCCTCAGGACCGGCATCGAGTTGCCGCTCGATGGCCGCCATCCGCTGGAGCTGAGCCTGCGCGACCTCACGGCGCCACATCTCGCCGTGCTGGTTCACAAGCGGGGCAAGCTGGCCGCCGAAGCCGATGCAATCCTGAGCGGCAAATGGCTTGGCGAACTAGCCGACTTTTCCGAACGAATTGTGCGCTTTCTGGAAATCGAGTGGCAGGCCGATCGACGCCGCATTGTAGGCTTGCTCGACGACATCATCGCCGAGGAACAGCATCGTCAGGCTGAAGAAGCCTTCGGCGAATCCGTCCCCGTTACGGGGCGGTTCGATATGCGGTGGGCGCACTAGCGCGCCGATCCGCCTTCAGCCCCTTCTTGCCCTTCTCGGTGCATCCGGCATCGAATTTCTGCCGCGCGTCTTCGATCCTGCCGCGGTTGCGGATGGCCCAGTCGCCGAGCGCTGACACGGGAACGAGCAGCGATTTTCCCAGTGCCGTCAGTTCATAATCCACCCGTGGCGGAACCGTCGGAAAGACCGTGCGGGTGATCAGCCCGTCGCGTTCCAGATTCCGCAAGGTCAGCGTCAGCATGCGCTGCGAGATTCCGCCGATGGTGCGTTTCAATTCGTTGAACCGTCGCGGGCCATCGCCGAGCCGGCTGACGATCAGAACCGACCATTTGTCGCCGATGCGCGCCAGAACGGTGCTGATGGCCCGGCAATCCTCGGTGACATGTTTGTGCCCGCGTGACATCGTTGTGCCTTCTTGCGCGTTCTCTTCCGGTCACCAATGTAGTGCGGGTTACCATTCGTAACCAGTCCTTTCGAGGAGAAGTCCATGGCACCCCGTCTGCACACTGTCATTGCCAGCACGCGCCCGACCCGCATTGGTCCATCCATCGGGAAGTGGTTTCACGAATTCGCCAGCGCGCACGGGAAGTTCGACGCCCATCTGGTCGACCTCGCGGAATTCAACCTTCCGGTGTTCGATGAGCCCGAGCATCCGGCGCGGCGCCACTATCACCACGATCACACGAAGAAATGGTCGCAGAGTGTGAATGCAGCGGATGCGTTCGTCTTCGTCACGCCGGAATACAATTACGGCCCGCCGCCATCGCTGCTGAATGCGCTCGATTACCTGTTCTGGGAATGGCAGTACAAAGCCGTCGGCCTTGTCGGCTATGGCGGCATTTCCGGCGGCGGACGCTCCACGCACGCCATCAAGCCCACCATCGCCACGCTCAAGATGATGCCGATTCCCGAAACCGTGTGGTTGCCCAACGTGTACGGACAGATCAAGGACGGTGTGTTCACGGCGAGCGAATTCAACGAGCAGGGCGCCGCCGCCCTCCTGGGTGAACTCATCAAGTGGACGGACGCGCTGAGTGGTCTGCGTGACGCAAATCGCGCCGAACTGGCGAAAAAGGACGGGGGTTGACGAGGGGCGCCGGGCGCGTCCACAAGCCCGCGCCATGATCGAACTGACGCAGGAATTCGGCTTCGATGCCGCGCATTATCTGGGCGCCGGTGCGCCCGAGAACCGGCGCATGCATGGCCATTCCTTCTACGTGGAAGTGACGTTGCGCGGTGAACCCAATCCTGCGACGGGCTTTCTGCGCGATCTGGGCGAAGTGCGATCAGCTCTGGATGGCCTGCGCGACGAGCTCGATCACCGTCTGCTGAACGAGATCGAGGGCTTGAACAATCCGACACTCGAGAACCTGGCGCAGTTCATTTTCCGCCGCGTCAAGGCGAAGCTGCCGGAAGTGGCAAGGGTGAAAATCCGCAGGCCTTCCTATGGACAGAGCTGCGTGTACGAGGAACGCACCTGATGGCGAAGCGCGACCTCCAGCTCGGCCGCAAGGTGGCGCTTCCGCAATCGCCCGATGCGGCAAAACTCGATGCCGTTCCCAATCCGCATGGCGATACCGACTACGTGGTGCGGTTCACGGCACCGGAGTTCACCTGCCTGTGCCCGGTCACCGGCCAGCCGGACTTTGCCCATTTCGTCGTCGACTACGTGCCGGCCAAATCCATCCTGGAATCGAAGTCGTTCAAGCTGCTGCTTGCGAGCTATCGCAATCACGCCGCTTTCCACGAAGCGACGACAGTGGACATCGGCAAGCGGATCGTTGTGGCCGTGAAGCCGAAATTCCTGCGGATCGCAGGCTTCTGGTATCCGCGCGGCGGTATTCCCATCGACGTGCTCTGGCAGACGGGAAAATTGCCGAACCGTGTCTCGCTTCCCGATCCAGGCGTCTCGCCGTATCGCGGCCGATGACCGGCGTGGAAATCCGGGCGGTCCCGCTCTCCGAAAAGTCCGATTTGTGGACGATGTATCAGCAATATGCCCACGAACTCGCGCCGCTGGTGAACATGGAGCCGATCGACGGCGTCATCGCCGATCCGCGTTTCGATCACTACTGGCGCGAGCCGCAGCATTGGCCATTCTGGGCCACCGTGAATGAGCAGCGCGTGGGCTTTGCGCTCATCAAGTTCGTGCCCGAAGAGCAGGCGATGCGCGTAGCAGAATTCTACGTTGCGCCCGAGCATCGCCGCGCCGGGATTGGCCTCGCATTCGCAAGTCGCCTGCTCGCACAGTATCCGGGCCCGTGGCGGATACGGGAGATCGCGGCGAACACGCCAGCGGTCGCGTTCTGGCGGAACGTCGTTGCGCCGTACGGCTATGCGGAGACCCGCTTTGCGGACCGGGGGATCGATCGCATCGAGCAGACCTTGATCGTTACGTGGCCCGACGCGCCGCGATCGCGCGCGCCAACCCATAAGCACTGATGGCCGCCCAGAAACCTTCCATCACGGCGGCGGACAGGTTCCAGGCGAACCACAGCGAAAACAGGATCAGCGATGCGCCGATCAGGTTGAGGAGCGAGTAGGCTGCACCGGTGGTCGCCAGCGTTCCGCGCAGATTGGCGAAATAGGCGACAACGATCAGCAGCGAGCCGAAGATGCCGAGCGCATCCGGCCAGGTCATTTCTTGCGCGCCTTCGCGCCGAGCTTCGCGCATTCGGCGTGGCGGAAGCACTGGATCGCGTGATCGTTGACCATGCCCACGGCCTGTGCGAACGCATAGACGATCACCGGCCCGACAAAATTGAATCCGCGCTGCTTCAGGTCCTTCGACAGTGCCTCGCTCATCGCCGTCTTGACGAACGGCGTCTGGCCTTCGCGGCGGCGGTTCACGACCATTTTTCCGTCAACATGTT
>DATIYG010000027.1:0-5328 GCA_035517755.1 Rhizomicrobium sp.
GCGCCGCTTTCCCGTCCAATGCGATCTTGAGCTTCGCGGCCGAGCGTCGCATTCTGCCTCGTCGTTCGGGGAAGACGTCCATGAAACCGCTGAAGCTCGCGGCCGCCTTGCTGGCCGCCACCGCCATCGTTTCATCCGCATACGGAGCGGATGACCAGGCGAAATCCATGCCCGGCATGGCGATGCCGCCGATGACCATGCCGCCCATGCCGGCGCTTTATCCGCAGGCCGACAAGCCCGGCGCACCGGTGTTCAAGCGCCTCGGCACGCATCACCACAAGATCAGCGCCAGCAACGACCAGGCGCAGATGTATTTCGACCAGGGCATCAACCTGCTGTTCGGATTCAATCACGCCGAAGCCATCCGCTCGTTCCGCGAGGCGGCACGGCTCGATCCCAATTGCGCGATGTGCTGGTGGGGCGTGTCGTTCGCGCTCGGACCTAACATCAACCTGCCGATGCAGCCCGATGCCGTCGCACCCGCGTGGGCCGCGCTGCAGAAAGCAAAGTCGCTGGAAGCAAGCGCCTCGCCGGAGGAGCGCGACTGGATCGAAGCGCTGTCCGCGCGCTATTCGGACGATCCCAAAGCCGATCGCGCCACGCTGGACGAAGCCTTCGCGCAATCGATGGCGAAGCTCTGGCACGACCATCCCGACGATCTCGATGCCGGCGTGTTCTATGCCGAGTCGATGATGGACACGCAGCCGTGGAATTACTGGGAAGCGGACGGCAAGACGCCGCACGGCCATGGCGGCGAAATCGTCTCCACGCTCGAAAACATCATCAGCCGCGAACCCAGCCATCCCGGTGCGCTGCATCTCTACATCCATGCGGTGGAAGCCTCGACAACGCCGGAGCGAGCCGAAGCGGCCGCCGATCGACTCGAGCCGCTGATGCCGGATGCCGGGCACATCGTGCACATGCCGTCGCACATCTATTTCCGCGTCGGCCGCTATAGGGATGCGGTGCATGTGAATGAGCTGGCGGCGGAAGCCGACGAAAGCTACGTCGCGGCATGCAAGGCGCAGGGCTTCTATCCGCTCGCCTATTACACGCACAATCTGCATTTTCTGTGGACCTCGTCGGAGATGATGGGGCAGTACAAGCTGGCGGAGAACGCGGCGCACCGCGTGGTGAAGAACGCCGCGGCCGGCGCGCCCATGGCAGCCGCATTGCCGCCGATCCAGCTCTACATGATCGTGCCGGTCGTCACCGATATCCGCTTCGGCAAATGGGACAAGGCCTTGGCCGAACCGCGGCCGCCGGAAAACCTGAAACTGGTGAAGGCGATGTCGCTCTACGCGCGCGGGTTCGCCTACGCCAACAAGCGCGACTTCAAGCGCGCGGCGCAGGACCGCGCGATACTGCAGGCCATGATCGACAACAAGGAGTTCGCGGCCATCGATGCTTTCGGCACGCCGGGAACGCAGATGGCTGCGCTTGGCGTTGCACTGGTGGACGGCGAAATCGCCCGTAAGCAGGGGCACATGGCCGATGCGCTTGTGGCCTTCAAGAAAGCGGACGATCTCTACGACGCGTTGCCGTACACCGAGCCCGATTACTGGCATGAGCCCTTGAGCCACATCTACGGCGCGGCGCTGCTTCAGGCGCACAAGCCAGTGGAAGCGGAAGCCGTGTACCGCGCCAGCCTCATGGATCACCGCATCGACGGCTGGGCCCTTTTCGGTCTGGCGCAGGCGCTGACGGCGCAAGGCAAGACGAAGGAAGCGGAAGAGGTGAAGAAGGAATTCGCCAAGGCCTGGCAGCTCGCGGACGTGAAGCTGACGTCGTCGCGGTTTTAGCCTACTTCTGATACGCGCCGATGTTGATCTTGCCGGACACGATGCGCTTGTTGCCGGCGAAATCGTAGGTGCCGTTGATTGCCGCGCCGAGCACGATCCCGGTCCTTCGCGCCGGCGAAGACGCTGCGATGTCGAAATTGTCCGGCGGGGACTTGAATATCGGATCGGAGAAGGGCGGCGAATCGGCGTCCATTCCCGTTCCGGTGCGATAGGCGTCGTAGCCTTTGTAGTTGTGCTTCTGCCAATCCCAGATGGCGTTCGCCGCGTCGCCCGAGAAATAGAGATTGTAGTCGAGCACCGCGGGGTCTGGCTCGCTGGTGGTGAAATCGTTCACCAGCAGGTCCTGCGCGCCGGCATAGACGATGTTGTTCTCGAACACATTGTTCGTGGCGTTGAACTGGATCTGGAACTCGCCGCTGCCGGTGTTTTGCGTGTCGTTGTTGTAGAGCGTGTTGTTGACGATGGTGACGTGATCGGTGCCGCCGCGTTTCGCCGCGTAGCCGCCGATGGAAATGCCGGCACTGTTGCCGGAGTAAATGATGTTGTTCCGCGCCGTGATCAGGCTCGACACCTTGCCCTGGTGCTCGCTCGCCATCTCGATACCGAGATCGACATTGTGGATCAGGTTCTGCTCGATGACGATGTTGGTGCCGCCGTCCACATAGATGCCGTCCGCCGCGTACTGCTTGCCGTAGTCGGGATTGCCGTACGACGTGATGTTGTAGACGGTATTGCCGCGGATGACGCCGTCGCGCGCCTGGTCGTAGGCCGGATCGGGCGCCACCTTCTCGAAACCGATGGCGCCGATGGCGATGTTGTCGTCGTCATGCACATTGTTCGAGGCCACCAGGAAATTGGTCACGTTGCCGTCGAGCGACATGGTCTCGCTGCAGCCGAGCTTGTTGTTGAAGATGTCGTTGCCGGCAATGGCGATCTGATCGATGGCGGCGGGCGCTTCGCTGCCGTCCACCGTGATGCCAAAAGCGTCGGACGCACAATTTGTCGGATTGGCCGGGCCTGTCGTCACGATGTCATGCACGCTGTTGTTGACGAGCTGGACCGCGGTTCCCGCGCCTTCGACCCAGATGCCGATGGGCACCTTGTTGTCGCTGGTCGACTGGTAATTGCGGATCTCGAAACCTTCCAGGATCACGTAACCAGCATCCTGCACGGTGAACATGCCCCATTGTCCGCCGGGAATGGTGAGCCCGGTACCGTCGAGCGTCGCCGTTTCGCCGGGATAATTCGCGAAGGTGATGAAGTTGTTGGCGTTGCCGGAGATGTGGATATTCACGTGCTCGTTGTAGACGCCATCGCGCACCAGCACGGTGTCGCCGGCCGCCGCGGTGTCGGCCGCGTGCTGAACCGTCTTCCACGGCGCATCGATCGAACCGGAATTGCTGTCGTTCCCGGTCGTCGCCACATAGTGCGTCGTTCCGGTTGCGGCCTTCGCCAGCAACGTCACCACGGCCGTGGCGGAGAAGTCCGGGTTGGCCTTCTCGACGGCCGTGATCGTCACCAGCTGCGGCACTGGCAGCTTCGCCGGCGCAGTGTAGAGTCCCGAGGCCGAAATCGTGCCCCAGGTCTTGTTGCCGCCGGTGGCGTTGTTCACCTGCCAGATCGCGTCCGCGTTGGCGGAGAACTGCAAGGTCTGGCCTTTCACGATTTGCGCGTAGGTCGGCGAAATGGCGATGCCGGCGCCCGCATTGGCTTGCCCGGCGCAAAGAACCAGAATGGCTGTCGCAAATAATCCGCGCATGACTACTCCATCGGCTGAAAGACGAGCAGCTTCATCGATCCCGGAACATAGGTGACGTGCGGCCGGCCTCCGGCCTCCGTTGGCGGATCGATCTTCGCGACATCGGCCGTGGGCAGGAACAGACGGCCGGTTGCCGGATCGATGGCGATGGTGCGCGCGCCGCGCTGCGTCGGCACATCAGGCAGCGCGACGAAGTGATCAGCATCCTTTTCCTGGATCACGCTCAACGTACCTTCGCCGTTCGAGCTGATGGCAAGCTTGCGCCTGGGATCGAACGCCGCGCCATCGCTGCCCATGCCGATGGGAAGTGTCGCCACGATGGTCCCTTTGTCGGCATCGACAACTGTCATCACCTTGTTGACGCAGGTCGCGAACACGCGCCGCGTCTCGGCATCGACAGCGATGCCGTGCGGCCGCTCGCATCCCGGCATCGGATAGCGCGCGATGACGGCATTCGTCTTCGTATCGATAGCCGCGACCATGTGCGCATCCACTTCCAGAACGAACAGCTTGCCTTTGCCATCCGGCACCGCGGCCTCGAGCGGCGCGCCGACATCGATGGTCGTGACCGCTGCATTCGCTTTCGGATCAATGACGGTGATCGAGCCGCTGTCGCCATTGATGACGAAGATGTGCCCCGTCACGGAATCCCGCACGATGCCGTCGGCATCGGCCGCCGACGGAATCTGCCTGATGATCTTCAACGTCTTGAGATCGAATGCAGCCGCGATGCCGGCCTTGCCGTCATCGGTGTAGCCGATTCCATATTCCGGGGCGGTTGCGATGCCATGCGTGCCGCCGGGCAAGGGTCCGATGTCGCCAAGCGCCGTTCCCGTTCCGGCATCGACCACAGTCACATGATCGCCATGCGCGACGTAAACGCGGCCGGAAGACGGATCGAACGTGGCATAGTCCCAGCGTTCGCCTGGACCCAATGCGATCGTCTTGACCATCTTGTATGCCTGCGCCGGTTCTGCGGCCGGCGCGACGGAAATCGCCGACGCAAAGGCAATCGTTGCCGCTGCGGCAATGTGTTTGCAGTTCATATGCTCGACAACCTGCTTTACCGTCTTCCCGCGACACAGACTCTCCCGAACCGGCCCAGCGTGCAAATGAAGATTGCAGCAGTCCTGAAGTTGGTAAGGAATGGGTTTGCGATTCTTGTCGGCTTCGTCGCGCCGGCGCTTGCCGGGCCGCCTTTCGTTCTGGACGACCCTCAGCCAACCGATACCGGGCACTATGAAATTTACGCTTTTGCGACGGGAACCGTCACACACGACGGCAGCGAGGGCGAAGCCGGAATCGATTTCAACTACGGCGCCGCCCCGGATTTGCAGCTCACGGCTGTCCTGCCGGCCGGGTTCAGTGCGCCGGCGGGGCAGGGCGTGTTTGCCGGCATGGGGAGCGCGGGACTCGGCAACATCGAACTCGCGGCGAAATACAAGTTTCTGCACCAGGACGATGTCGGCGTGGATGTTGCCGTGTTCCCGCGGGTGTTCCTTCCGGCAGGCTCGGCCGCGGCCGGTGAACGGCATGCGTCCTTCTTCCTGCCGGTCTGGCTCGAGAAGGATTGGGGCGACTGGTCGGCCTTCGGCGGCGGCGGATGCGAACTCAATCGCGGCGGAGACTCGCGCAATTTCTGCATCGGCGGCGCGGTGCTGTTGCGCAAGGTGACGGAGAATTTCCATCTCGGGGTGGAAATGTACCACCAGTCGTCGGACACCAGGGACGGCCGTTCCAACACCAGCGTGGGGCTTGGCGCCATCT
>DATIYG010000028.1:0-17635 GCA_035517755.1 Rhizomicrobium sp.
CGCGTCGACGAAGAGAATTTCTGCTACATCATCGACCGCGCCAAGGACATGCTGATCCGCGGCGGCGAGAACATCTACTGCATCGAAGTGGAGAACGTGCTCTACGAGCATCCCGCGGTGATGGATGCCGCCCTCGTCGGAAAGCCGCACCACTCGCTCGGCGAGGAGCCGGTCGCCGTGGTGCATCTGAAACCCGGCCTGCACACGACGGAAGAGGAATTGCGCGCCTTCGTGGCGGGCAAGCTCGCCTCGTTCAAGGTGCCGGTGAAAGTGATCTTCTGGCCGGAGACTTTGCCGCGCAACGAAAACGGCAAGATCCTCAAGCGCGAACTGAAGAAGATCTTCGAGATTTCGTGAGTCGGTTTCTCCTTGTCGCAACGCTGCTCGTGGCTCCACAAGCTTCTGCGGACGCGGAAATGCCGCCCGATTTGCAGAAGACCATGGCGTGCATGACACGCGCGCTGCTGTCCCTGCCGGGAATCGACGATGTGAAAACCGGCATGGAGCCGGTGAAGGTGCCCGCGCGGGGAAGCGAAGACATAGAGATGAGCGTGGGCGCTCCGCCGCCTGATGAGGAGCCTTACATCGAATATCGCGTCCACGAAGCCGACGGCGCGACGATCCTGCATTTCTTCGGATCGCGAAATGTGAATGCCAAGGGCAGCAGCTCTTTGGGCTACAGTTTCGTAATCGCGCTGAGCGGAATGGCAATGGAAGGGCAAAACCCCCGCACCTACAGAACGTCCGAAGTCGAAAGGGCCTGGAAAGCCCACTGCGGCGTCGATGCGGGAGTGCTCTTCTAATCCACCATCGCTTCGGCGTCGGCGCCGATGGGCGGTTCGGTGACGAGCCCCGCTTCGCCGGCGAGGCGGCGGAGGTTCTCCTCGTGACGTTCGCGCGTGATCGGGAAGCGGCTGATGACGGCGAGCGACAATCCGTAGATGACGAACACCGCAGGCACGTAAATCAGCGCAAAATTGCGGATGATGGCGGGGTCGACACGTCCCGGCATGGCATTGGTCGGGAAATGCGCCAGCCACAGCACGATGCCGGCGGCAAACACGCCAAGCCCCGTCACCGCCTTCTGGATCAGGCTGTTGCCGGCGAAGAACAGCCCTTCCGAGCGGCGTCCCGTCGTCAATTCGCTGTCCTCCACCACATCGGCAATCATCGACACCATGAGCACGGAGGCGCCGATGGTCAGGGCCCCGGCAATTGTTCCGATCACGAACAGGATCGGCATCAACAGCGGATCGCCGTTCGGCGGGAACAGGCCGACGAGCCTGAGGACAATCGGCAGAACGAGGATGACGAGGCCAACGGCGAAGAAGATCACCGCGCCATTGCGCTTGCCGAAGCGCTTCGAGATCGGCAGGGCGATCAGGAAGGCGATGAACACGGCAAGGAAGGTGGAAAGCGCGAGCACGAAGATTTGCGTGTTCGAGAGTTCGAAGAAATAGGTCTTGACGTATTGGTCGAGCGCGAACACGAGACCGGTGGCCAGATTCAGGAAAATGGCTGCAGCAATCAGGATCAGGAAAGGCCGGTTGGACAGCGTTGCCAGCATTTCGCGGAAATGCTGGCCAAGCGACACGGGGCGCGCCGGCGCTTTGCGCAACAGCGGAATGAATTTGTGGGTGCCCGCCGCCGAGATCAGGATCGCGACGAACATCACGATCGCGGCCGTCAGACCGTAGCGGCTATAGCCCGCCGCATTGAGCTGCCCCACCTTGTGGGTGGCATCCGGCGTGAGGAAGACGATGTAGGCGAGCGCGAACATCGTCATGCCGCCGTACCAGGCAAAGAAGACGCGGAAGCTCATGAAGGAGGTGCGCTGGTCGTAGTCCTTGCTGAATTCCGGCACCAGTGCGGAGGAGGGGATTTCGTAGAAGCTGATGAAGGTGCGCACGACGATCGCCACCCCCAGCAGATAGAAGAACATGGCGCCTTGCGACCAGTGCGGCGGATTCCACAGCAGCAGATAGCTCACCGCTACGGGCAGCGCTGCCGCATACATCAGTGGATGGCGCCGGCCCCATCGCGTGCGCAGATTGTCGGAGACCTGCCCGATCACGGGATCTATCAACAGGGCATCGCACAGGAAGGCGATGAAAATGGCCAATCCCACCAGCTGGGCCGGCAGGTGCATCACCTGATTGTAAAAAAGAAGGAGGATGGTCTGGAATCCATTGTCCTTCACGCCGTAGGCAACGGAGCCGAAGCCATAGAACAGTTTGGTCCTGAGGCTTGTCAGCCCTTTCGCGCCCGGCGCGGCCGCCATGGTCTTCCTCCCAGCCGGCCGCTTTGTGCCGTTGGCGCAAGGATTTGCGGTATAAGGACTGAAGTCAATCGGGGCTGGAGTCGCGGGTGGAAGCGGAACGCGAGCAGATGAGCAGTCGGGAAAGGCGCGCATGCGGCCCGGATTGATTCTCGCCGCCTGCGGTCTGGTGGCGGGCGCCGCCCTGTTTGCCATCGCGGGACAAAATGGTCTTTGGCTCGCCAGCGCACTGGCCGTCGTGCTGCTGGCGGGCGCGGCCATGATGGGTGCCAGAAGCACGAAGGCGGAAGTCGCCGCACAATCCGTGGTGACACAGGCAGGCGGCGACGTGCCGGCGCCTCCACCGGTGTTGCGCGATGTGCTGGAGCAGCTTCCCGATCCCCTCATGCTGCTCGACCAGGCCGGCCGCGTGGCGTTCGCCAACGCCGCGATGCGCGCGGTCGTCGGCACCGATGCCGAGAAGAAACACGTGTCGGCCGTTCTCCGCACGCCCAGCGTGCTGCAGGCGATCGACCAGACGACCTTCACCAACGAGCCCGCAACCGTCGAGTTCGTCTTTCACGTGCCGGTCGAGCGGCACTATCTCGCTTACGTCGCACGCACCGCCCATTCGCCGGAACTGACGACCGTCCTGCTGCACGATCTGACCGCATTGAAGCGGGCGGAGCAGGCGCGCGCCGATTTCATCGCCAATGCGAGCCACGAACTGCGCACGCCGCTGGCCGCCGTCGCCGGGTTCATCGAGACGCTGCGCGGCCACGCCCGCGACGACGAAGCGGCACGCGCCAAGTTTCTCGAGATCATGAATCTCGAGGCGCAGCGCATGCGCCGCCTGATCGACGATCTTCTGTCGCTCACCCGCATCGAGCAGAACGAGCACGTCCCGCCTTCGGGCGAAGTGGAAATCGAAGACGTGGTGCGGGATGCGGCGGCCACGCTTGGGCCGCTCGCCCAGGCCGACGACGTCACCATCGCGATCGAGGCGGCCCCCAACCTGCCGGAGGTCGCCGGCGAGCGCGACGAACTCATCCAGGTGTTCCAGAACCTGATCCACAATGCGATCAAGTACGGCAAGACGGGGGGGCATGTGTGGATCGCGCTGTCCACGTCGCCCAGTGTCTATGGGCGCCGCGGCTCAACCATGGTGCGCATCAGCATTCGTGACGACGGCGAGGGCATCCCGCGCGAAGCGATCCCCCGCCTCACCGAACGGTTCTATCGCGTGGATGTGAAGCGCAGCCGCGAGCGCGGCGGCACGGGGCTCGGGCTCGCCATCGTCAAGCACATCATCAACCGTCATCAGGGCCGCCTGGTCGTGGAAAGCCGCCTGGGTGAGGGCAGCACGTTTACCGTGCTGCTGCCGGCGCGGACGCCAGCCTTGGCCAGCCCTGTCACGGAAGTGATATAGAGCTGTCACAAAGTCGTCCGAGTGCGCCCGTATTCAGGCATTGATGCGGGTTTTAGGGCGGCTCCCAAAGGGAACCGGATTGATGAGCGGCGATCACACAGTGAAGGCCTTCACCGAGAAGCTTGAGGCGCTGTCGAGTTCCGTTGCGCAAATGGGTGGCCTCGCCGAGGCACAACTTGGCGATGCCGTCGAAGCCATTGCGCGGCGCGACACCGCGCTTGCCGAACGCGTCATCGCGGGCGACCCCCGCATCGACCAGTTGCAAACGGAAATCGAGGATCAGGCGCTAAAGGTGCTCGCACTGCGCCAGCCCATGGCGGTCGACCTGCGCGAGACCCTGGCTGCGATCAAGACCGCGAGCGAGCTCGAGCGGATCGGTGATCTGGCCAAGAACATCGGCAAGCGAGCGCTGGTACTGAACCGCGAGCCGCCCATCCGTCTGACGCATAGCCTGGCACGCATGGGCAAGGCCGCGCTCAGCCAGCTCAAGCTCGTGCTCGACGCCTACTCCGACCGCGATGCGGCCGGCGCCGAAACGGTCTGGCGCAACGACGGTGAAATCGACGAGATCTACAACAGCCTGTTCCGCGAACTTCTCACCTACATGATGGAAGACCCGCGCACGATCGGGTTGTGCACGCACCTTCTCTTCATCGCCAAGAACATCGAGCGCAGCGGCGACCACGCGACGAACATCGCCGAGGTCGTCTATCACATGGCGACGGGCGGCCACCTCGCCGAGCGGCCGAAGGCCGACGTGACGAGTTCCACAAGCGTCCCCTTTGAGCGGAAGGAATGATGCTGAAGCCGAGCGTTCTTGTAGCGGAGGATGAAGGCGCGCTCGTGACGCTGTTGCGTTACAATCTCGAGCGCGAGGGTTATCGGGTTTTTGAAGCGCGCGACGGCGAGGAGGCTCTGCTGGTCGCCAGCGAGGAGAAGCCCGATGTCGTTCTCCTCGACTGGATGCTGCCGCAACTCTCCGGCATCGAAGTGTGCCGCCGCCTGCGCAACCGCCACGAAACCCGCAACGTCCCCATCGTGATGCTCACCGCGCGCGGCGAGGAAACCGATCGCGTGCGCGGACTGGACACCGGCGCCGACGATTACATCACCAAGCCCTTCTCCATGACGGAGTTGCTGGCGCGGCTGCGTGCCGTGATGCGGCGTATCCGGCCCGGCCTTGCCGAGGACGTGGTTCGCATCGGCGATCTCGAGATGGACCGCGCGGCCCATCGCGTCCGCCGCCAGGGCAAGGACGTTCATCTCGGCCCAACCGAGTTCAAGCTGCTCGATCATCTGATCCAGCATCCCGGCCGCGTGTTCTCGAGAGAACAATTGCTGGATGCGGTGTGGGGCTCCGACGTCTATGTCGAAGCCCGCACCGTGGATGTCCATGTCGGCCGGCTGCGCAAGGCCCTCAATGTCGAAGGCCTGCGCGATCCGATCCGGACCGTGCGTTCGGCCGGCTATGCGCTGGACGACGAGTTCGCAGCCTAGGCTTTCCAGGGCCGCTGCAGTTCAAATATCCGCCGTGTTAGTATCCGGGATGAATTTCATCAGCGACAACGCGTACGGTGCAGCCCCGGAGATCCTTGCAGCGGTTGCGCGCGCCAATGAAGGAACCGCCGCCTCGTACGGCGAAGACGAATGGACGGCGCGGGTCGTCGCGCGCCTGAGCGAAATCTTCGAGCGCGAAGTTGCCGCCTTTCCGGTCGCCACGGGAACGGCCGCCAACGCGCTCGCGATCGCGACACTTGTGCCGCCCTACGGCGCAGTGTTCTGCCATGAGGAGAGTCATCTCGTTCTTGATGAGTGCGGTGCGCCGGAATTCTTCACGGGCGGCGCCAGGCTGGTGCCGTTGGCCGGCGAGCATGGGAAGATTTCGCCCGAAACGATCGCGGCCGCGCTGGCGCGATATCAGGGCGGCGTGCACAGCCCGAAACCGTCCGCGATCAGCATCACACAAGCGACCGAGCGCGGCACGATCTACAGACCTGCGGAAATCGCGCGGATCGGCGGGCTGGCGCGCCGCCAGGGGCTATCGCTGCACATGGACGGTGCCCGCTTTGCCAATGCGCTGGTGCATGCCGGGTGTTCGCCGGCGGAACTGACGTGGAAGAGCGGCGTGGATGTTCTGTCCTTCGGCGCAACGAAGAACGGGGCGTTGTGCGCAGAGGCCGTGGTTTTCTTCAAGCCGGAGATGGCGCGCGATTTCGAATACCGGCGAAAGCGCGGCGGTCATCTGTTGTCCAAGATGCGGTTTGTTTCGATCCAGCTGGAGGCTTATCTCGAACAAGATCGCTGGCTGCGGCAGGCGCGTCGCGCCAACGCACTGGCGCAACGAATGGCCGACGGCCTTCGCGGTCTCGACGGCATAGAAATCGTGCATCCTGTCGAAGCCAACGAAATCTTCGTACGCATGCCGAAGCGAATTGTCATCCGGCTGCGCCAGGCCGGCGCGCAATTCTACGAATGGATCGACGAAGGGAACGAGCACACGCTTGTAAGACTCGTTCTCTCCTTCCTCACGCCGGAGTCGGACCTCGAAAATTTTCTCGCTTTGCTGCGCGCTTAGCCTCCGGCTGTCGCCAGGGCCTTGTTCGTTTCGTGAATCTTGAACCGGTTCAGATGCGGCCGAGCAGCGTCAGTGTGCCGGCCTGCGAGACTGAGCCATCGTCGCCGCGGATGTAGTCATAATGGACGCCGATGGACCACGCACCGGTCGTCGCCGACAGGCTGCCGCCGAGCACGGCATTGCCGCGCGCCGGATCCGGTCCGGTCAGAGAGAACCCGCTCAACGGTTCGCTGACAAAGTTGCCCTTCAGCTTCTCCGCCCCATTGGCGAAATCGTAGCGGTAGCCCGCGCGCGCCTCCGGCTGCAGGTAGAACTCGCCGAGATTGATGTCCTGCCGGATATCGGCGCCCAGGAAGCCACGCAGCGACTGATAATACGTCGACTTGATGTTCAGATCGAAGCCGTCGCCGCTGTTGGGATCGCCGCCGCCATGCTCCGTGTAGCCGTCCTCGCGCATCGCCAGCCCGTCGACGCTCATCAGCGGCGTGAAGACCGTGCTGCCGGAGGTGAGGATGACGCCGGTCGTGGCGCCGATCGAACCCAGCAGCGCGGGCCGCTTGCCTTCGGCGGTGCGCGAGACACCCCCGACGGTAATCGCGCGCTTGCCATCCAGCTTGCCGATGCCGGCGTTCACCTGGGTGTCGAAGAAGAAACCCTTGCCGCGCCAATCCGTGTAGCCGCTGAGCATCGCCCATAGCGTGTTTGTCTTGGACGTGAGTGGATCTTTCTCCGTGATGTCGCCGGAGTAGAAGGTGAGCGCACCGCCGTAACGTCCATCGGCTGGGTTGCCACCATCGAGGCCCATGGCAAGCCCGTAGCCCGAATCGCGATAGCCGATCGTGTTGGCACTCGGATCCTGGTTGAGGTTGACCGCGAATTGCTGGCCCCACAGCGTGGTCTCGCCGGGCTGCGCCGCATACATCCGCAGCTCGCGCTGGCGCGCCGCGACCGGTCCGGACGCCTGATCGGTAAGCGCGATCGCAAGGGCGCGCGACGCGCCGGTCACGTTGGGCGCGAATTGCGAATAGACCGTCTGATAGAGCGCGTTGCCTTCCTCCGTTGTCAGCGGAACGCCATTGACGGGCAAGCCGGCCGAGATCACGGCCGCGCCAAGCTGGTCGTCGTTCGCCAACGCCTCGTTGGCGAACGGGAACATCTTCAGCGCATAGCCGTGCAAGCCGAGTTCCTGCGCCGTCTTGGGATCAAGCGCCAATTGCAGCTGCGAGCGCGAATTGACGTCCTGCTCGGTCAGGCAGCTTGGCGTGTTGTTGAACAGGAATGGTACGTTGTTGCAGATCTGCGTCTGGAGTGAGGTCAGATCGGCGATATTGAGCTGTCCCAGCGGTGCATCGATCAGTGTGAAGATCGATTGCTGCCCCGGCACTATCACGAAGCTGCCGAAGCCCAGCGACATGAGGGATCCGGTTTGCAGGTTCGCGGGTCCGGTCGTCGTGATGATGCCGCCGGCCGTCGGGTTGGCGGCGAGATTGTAGGTCTGCGACAGCGTCGTGATCAGCGTCGCGCCGCTCTGAATGGTGAAGTTGTTCGCCGTGAAGCGCTCCGCCGGATCGATCGAATCGTTGGTCAGCGTCAGCTTGCCGCCGGATTCGACGAGCACATCCAGGCGTCCGGCCGCGCGATCGGTAATGGCGCCGGTGACGGTCGCAAAGTCCTTGATGTCGAGGCTGTCGTCACTGGCGCCGGCATTGCTGGTGCCGCCGAACTCGATGTCGCCATTGATCGTGGCATTCTGGTTTGTCGTTCCGGACACGGTCACCTGGTCCGCCGCGTTGCCGAGCACGACGTCGCCCACGATGATGCCGTAATTGTTGACCACCGTATCCGTCGTCGCTGCGCCCATGTCGAGCGCGATGGCGGTCTGCCCTTTGTTGTCGAGGATTGTCGCCACGGCACTGATGGCGTCGTAATTGTCGACGCGGGTCAGCGTTCCGGACTCGTCCCAGATGGCCCGCGCCGTCAGGCTTGTGACCGTGGTATCGGTGATCGATGCCTGGGCGCTGATCGTGCCTTGGTTGACGATCGTGCTCAGGGTTGCACCCTGATCGATGTGCACGGCGACAGCCGTGCCGCCGATTTCATTGCCGCCCCATGCCGCCGTGATCGAGCCGGTATGGCTCGAATTCTGGTTCGAATTGAAGAGCAGCGGAATGGAGGCGCCCGAGCCGATCGAAAGGGCCTGCACCGTCATGCCGGGCGTCGTCTCCTTGGTATCGCCGCTGGCATTGGCCGTGATCGAGCCGGAGTTGAAGAACCCGCCATCGAAGATCGTGTCGAAGCTGCCCGAACCCTCGATCCGCATCGTCGTCGTGGAGATTTGATTCGGGTTCGTCGGGGAAGCCAGGATCTCGCCGCGGTTTACGAAGCTGCAGGCACCCATCTGGCTTACGAGCGCGCAGCTCATGGCATTCGAGTCGGTTCCCAACGTACCGGCGAAGATCCCGATGTGCAGATCGGCGGTGGGCGTTGCGCCGCTTGCCACCGGAGAGATGACAAATGTCGGCGCAAGTCCGTTGCCGCCGATGTTGGCGTTGGTCGCACTGTCGCCGCTGCTCGTGGGTCCGTTGTTGAGAATGCCGTCTCCAACGCTGCCCGCGATGGCCACGCCCGGTCCCGCGACTGGGTTGGTGGCTGTGGTGCTGGCCGCGATCGTTCCATTGGCCGCGATATTGCCGCTGTTTTCGAACGCACCGCCGAGATTGCCCTGCAGCACAACACCCTCGGAGCTGAAACCGGACGCTGTGATCGACGCCTCCTTGCCGATGATGAAATCGCCGGTTATCGCATCGCCGGTGGAATTCTGTTCGATCTTGATGCCAACGACGTTGCCGGACGTCGTCGATTTGGGATCGGTCGGCGAAAGAGAAACGGTTCCATCGACTTCCAGCGTCCCGTTCAGCACGGAATTCTCGACAAGGTGAATGCCGGTCCCGCCGTCGCCGGTCACAGTCAGCGAACCGCCTTGGCTGAGCGTGACATTGCCGTTGATCGTGGCGACGTTCGTTTCGTCCGTCCCGATCAGGACGCCGGTCTTGTCGGTGCCGGTGTCGCCGGTTTCCGCCATGCTGATGGTGCCGGCCATCGTAAGATTGCCGTTCCACGTTGTGAGGCTGCCAATATGTATCGCATCGCTGCTCGTGCCGGTGATCTTCAATGACGAACCGCTTTCAAGGTTGATGTCGCCGTTGAAGATGCCCGTGGGATCGCCATTCGCGATGCCGACGAGAATGCCGGTTTTGGTGTCGCCCTTGCCGGTGAGGTCAATTGTGCCGGTGCTGTCGAACGCCGTGACGCCGGTGCCTGGGCCATTGCCGGCAGCGGTGGCATCGAGCTGCACGCCGATCGCGCTGGTGGTGGCCGTGTTGCTGATGTTGCCCTTGTTGGTCACCGTGTTGGCCGAGTCGATCTCGACGGCGGGTCCCGCGACGCCGACCACCACCGAGCCGGTGGACTCGATCAGGATGTCGCCCGGCGACCCGTCGGCCGCCGTGCTTGTCTTGATCTGCTGTGTGACCTTGGTCGTGATATCTGTGAAGTTGTCCGCGTACGCCACGCCCGAAACGAGCGCGGCCGTCGCCGCCGTCAGCATCAACCCACGCTTCAACAAGGCGAACCCCTCTTTGTCGCTGTTCCAAATTCGTACGGCCAGGATTGCCTGTTGCGTCGCCCCAGCCAGGGCCTCGCGACGCCTCGGCCAAGGCGCCTCTCGGGCCCACCGACCTTAGCCGCATTCCGAAAGGCTCCGCTAGCCGCAACAGTCGAATTTCCTTCAACTTTTTCACTTTTTAATCGAGCGTTAGCGGGCTGCTGGCAGAATGAAGGTTGAACAGCCAGAGACCATGCCGGGGGGCCATGTCGTCTGTCAGCCGCAGCTTTGCCAAGCTATCCCAGCGCGAGGTCATGGCCGCGACCTCTCGGCACGAGATGCTGTTCGCAGGCCGACGGGGCGGCGCCAGGGCATCCTTCGCGTTTTACGACCTGAGCGGGCTCGATCTGTCCGGCCGCAACCTTGCGGACGCGGACTTCACCGGTGCCGTGCTGGAAAACGCGAACTTCGCAAACACGCGGCTGGAATCGGCAAGCTTCTTCGGTGCCGATCTGCGGCGCGCCAACCTCGTCGGCGCGACATTAAGGCGCGCTGACATGCGCGGCGCCTCGTTGCGCGGAGCCAATCTTACCGGCGCCGATCTCTACGAAGCGGATTTGCGCGAAGGCACGATCACGCAGAAGGACCGCAACGGAAACCTGCTTGCGATTCAGCACGAGGTCGGTCCGTCGGAGCTTCCGGAAGCAGTGCTGCGTGGCGCCAATCTCGAGCGCGCGCGGCTGACCGGTGTCATCGCCGCGCAAGCCGACTTCACGGACGCTGTCATGCGTGGATGCAAGTTGCAGCGCGCAAATCTGCGGCAGGCGAAACTCTCGGGCGTCAATCTCGAAGCCGCCGATCTCTCCGGCTGCAATCTGGCCGGCGCCGATCTCTCGGGCGCGATCCTCGTTGGCGCCCTGCTGACTCAAACCGTCTTCGACGGTGCCGACATGAGCAACACGCTCACCGACGCTCCAACGGGACGCGATATCGCGTCGCTGCCCGCTCCGATCATGGAACTCCTGGAACGGCACGCGCGGTGGGCAGAGACCGACGGTCGCGAGGGTTCTCCGATCGACTTGACCGAAGTTGACTTGCGGCCGCTCAAATCGCTCGCGCATCGTGCCTTGACGGCGCTCGTCGCACCAAGGGTCATTCTCTATGGAATCGATCTGCAGGGCGCCTCGCTTCAGGGCAGCAATCTTTCCGGCGCCGATCTGCGCACGGTGCGGCTGACCGGGGCCGATCTTCGCGGCGCCAACCTGATCGGCGCCCGCCTGAACAATTCCGACTTGCGCGATGTGAAGATGGGTCCGTTGCTGATTTCCGGCGACCGGCTGTTGCCGGCGCGGCTCGACGGCGCCGTCGCGCGCTATGCGGATTTCCGCGGCGCCGATCTCCGACGCGCCAAGGTTGCGAATGCCGATTTCTCGTACACCAATCTGGCGGATTGCGATCTGAGAGATGTCGATCTCTCGCTCGCCACTACGGCGGGCGCCAAGCTGACCGGCACCAATTCCCGCACGTGAGCTAAAGCCGAAGCCTTAGTCCGGCATTCGCCGCGAAGGGCGCACCGGGGCTCAGGCTGCGTGGATTGCTTGCATTCGGCACTCGCAGGATCGGCACTGCGTCCACAGGCGAAAATGTGCCGAAGGTCTCGTAGTGGGTGTCGAGTAGGTTCTGGATATCGGCAAACACCTCAATTGTCTCGTTCAGCCTGTACTGTGCTCCGATATCGACAACAACATACGGACCTGTCTGCGGATTGAGGTTCGACTCGTCGCCGCGGAGATAGACGCCGTCCGCGTAGCGCGCGCTGAGCGACAGGCCAAGATCTTCGTTGGCCTGATAGACGAGCAGCATCTTGATGTTGTTGCGCGGGATCGATGGCAGGAAATCTCCGCGCCTTACATGGATGAGTCCGTTGGTATCGGCTTGCGGATTGTCCTGGCTGCTCAGCGAGAATGGAGTCTGGAACGTGGCGTCCGTGAAAGCGTAGTCGAGCGATGCCGTCCAGGCGCTGAACGCAATTTCCGCCGAACCTTCGATGCCCTGGCGCCGCGTCTCTCCGATGTTGCGGAAGAAGGCCCGGCCGAGGATCGGGCTCGCGGCGAAGAGGATGTCGTCGTCCAGTGTGGTGCGATAGAGACCGGCGTGCCAGCGCAAGGTGGCGGCACCGAAATCTGAACCGCCGCGCGCGCCGGCTTCGAAGGTATGTCCCACGACCTGCTTCAGGTCCGGGTCGGCGACGAAGAAGTTGGTGAGGCTACAGGGCGCAGCCGGGCTGGCGCAGGAGAACTCCGCCGGAGTGGGGGCGCGGTTGGCTTCGGAATAGCCGGCATAGAGACTTGCGTCCTCCGAAAGCTTGTATGCCAGTCCAACGGCCGGATTCACCCGGCTGAAATCGTGCGAGCCGTTCAGCGAGACGCCAAGATGGTCGTTCAGTGAGACGTGCGCGGAATTGAACCGGGCGGACAGCGTGAGCGACAGTGCGTCGATAATGTCGAATGCATCGGTGGCATAGACGCCGTAATAGTCGTTTGCGCCCGACACGCTGACCGGCGCGATTTCCCCGCCGGCGATGTCGATGACGATGCCGGGACCGAGAAATCCACGCGCGTTCGACATGGTACCGAGTTCCGACACCGCGGAGAAATCGGTTCGTCCGCCGTCATAAGCCACGCCGGCCAGGAACTGGTTGTCATGGCCAAATAGCGTTCCGTTCTGGCTGAGCTGAAGTGCGCCGCCAAATCCGGTCGTCTCCGTCGCTGTGCGGTTGAGTTGCGCATAAGCGCCGCCGGACAGAAAATCGGGAATCGGGCTGCCGCTGCGATCGGTGACGATCGTGCCGTCCTCCAGACACAAGAGACCAACACCGCATGGCTGCGCATCGCTGGCATCGCCATTGAACGTGCGCTGCCCGAACCGGCTGACATAGGCATTGCCCTGCAGCGCGAACCCGTCGCCAAGCGTCGCGTCGCCGAAGAGATTGGCGAGGCCGAAGGTGTTGCCGGTCTCGTCGGGGAAGGTGAAGACGGCGGAGCGGTCGACCGCCAGCAATTGCACGGGTGTGGTCCCGTTGCCGGTCAGCGCCGTCGCCGCACCTGTCACATCGAGATGGAATTCGGCCGGCCCGTTTCGCCATGCGAAATCGGCAAAGCCGCGTGCCAGATGCGAGGGCGAATGATCGCGCCAGCCATTGTCGTTCGAGAGCGTCCCGGCTGCGTATATCGCGTGGTCTCCGTCGTCGTTTCCAAATTGTGCCGAAGCCTCAACGCGCCCGAAGGATCCGCCGGCAAGTTCGATCTCGTTCCCCTGCCAGGAAAATCCATCCTTCATTCGCAGCGAAACCGAACCGCCCAGCGCGTTCAAGCCGAACACAGGGTTGGAGCCCTGGATGGTCAGGTGATCGATTGCGACATCGGGGATCAGGTCCCAATTCACCGAATCGCCGAACGGCTGGTTGAAGCGGACTCCATCGACATACACGGCGAGCCCTTGCGCATCGCCGGACAAAGGCGACGCCTCGAAGCCGCGATAGAAGAGGTTCGGCTGAAAGGGATTGTCCTGCGCTTCCGCAAGCGAAATTCCGGCCGCCGACGTATTCATCGCGTTCAGCGCATTAGGTGCACCGAAGCGCGAGAGATCGCCGGCCGAAAAGCTCTGGACGTTGGCGGCGACCTTTTCCGGATCGATCGCCGTTCCCGGAAGCGCACTCGCGGTGACGACGACAGTTTCGCTTTCGGCCGCCGGGGCGCGGACCGGACAACACGCCGCGATCAGCGCCGCCGCGAACCAGCGCGCCGAAATCATTGCGCGGCGGTCGCCCTTGCGGGTGCCGACGACGCCGCGCGGCTGCGGATGAATTGCCCCAGCCGCTGCAGCGACACCTTCGCTTCCGGCACGTAAGGATTGGCCTGAAACGCGTGCTGCATTCCGTCATAGATCTCGACACTCACGGGCACGCCCGCTTCCGCGGCCTTCTCGCCGATGCGGCTTGCATCGTCCTTCAGGATCTCGAGGCTGCCGGCGTGCACCATGAGCGGGGGAAAATCGCGGAAGCTCGCATAGACCGGCGAGGCGTAAGGATCGGCCGGACTCTGCTTCTTGAGGTAGTGCCGCGCGCTCATGAACAGCAGATCCCACGACAGCGCCGCATCGTTGCGTGCATTCGACAGCATCGACCAGCCGGCGAGCGAGAGATCGACCCACGGGCTCATCGCGATGCAGCCGGCCGGCATCGGCAGGCCCGCATTGCGGATCGCCAAGAGCGAGGCGAAGGCCAATCCGCCGCCGGCATCGTCACCGGCCAGAATGATCGAGCCGGGCTGTGCGCCCTTCTGCAGCAGCAGCCGGTAGGCATCGATGCAATCGCGCAAGCCGGCGGGAAAGGCGAATTCCGGCGCCAGCCGATAGGCCAGCGAGAACCCGCGCGCCTGGCCCGCCTGACACAATCGCGCGATCAGCGGCCGATGCGTTTCCGGCGATCCCGCGATGTAGCCGCCGCCATGCAGGTAGAGGATGAGGCGCTGCGATTCCGCGGCCTCCACGCGCACCCATTCGCCCTTGATCGGACCAAGCTGTGCCGGCTCGAAGCGCGCCTCGCGTGGAATCGGCCCGAAGCGATCGGAAAGATAGGTGAACTGCCGGCGCAAATCCTCGATTCCGGACTCCACGTCCACATTGCGAGGGCGCGAAATCCGCGTCAGGCGTCCGAACAGGGCACTCTGCCAGGAAGGCATCTATCTCAAATCGGGGACTGTCCGTGTCAGGATAAGCCGACGTGCAACGGTCTGTCACCACAACAAGAAGGCCGGATGGAGTTCCATCCGGCCTTTTGCTGTTTCTGCTTAACGGGACGATCGATTACGCGGCCTTTGCCGTGCCCTCGATGGTCTTCAGTTCCGGCGCGTTGATCGCGATTCGCCGCGGCTTCTTCTCCTCCGGCACGATCTGCTCGAGCTCGACATGGAGCAGGCCGTTCTCGAGCTTCGCCGACTTCACTTCGACGTGTTCGGCGAGCTGGAAGCGGCGCTCGAAGGCGCGGCCGGCAATGCCCTGATAGAGATAGCCCTTGCCTTCGGACTTCTCGCTCTCATCGCGCTTGCCTGAAATGGTGAGCACGCCATCGTGCAGCTGCACGTTCAGGTCCTTCTCGGCGAAGCCGGCGACCGCGACGGAAATGCGGTAGCGGTTCTCGGCAGAGCGCTCGATGTTGTAGGGCGGATAGCCGTTGCCCGAATCGTACTGGGCAACCTGGTCAAGGGTGTCGAACAGCCGGTCGAAGCCGACGGTCGAACGGAAAAGCGGGGAAAAATCGAATCTCATGGTCACAACCTCCTGAAAGCGATGTGGTTTGGAGCCTCGCCCCCAAGCGGGGCCCGAGGCCTTGCTTTGCCCGGATGCCGTCAGGCCACCCGGAACAACCTTGAGATAAGGAGGGCTTCTGGCAGTTCAAGGGCGCGAGTGACAGGAATGCCTGCTCGACTCGCTGCTCTCGCCCGAAGTGCTCAGTAGGCCGGCTGCGGTCCGTACCAGCGGTGGCGATAGTACCAGCGTGGACGACGGTAATAGCGTGGGCCGTAATAGGCCGGTCCGTAGTAACCGCCGGCCGCGTAAACCGGCGGTGGGCCATAAGCGGGCGGCGCGCCATAAGCGGCTGGTGGACCATAAGCGGGTGGCGGTCCATAGGCGGGACCGCTTGCTGCATCGGCCACGGCGCGCAACGGCAGCGTGGCGACGGTCGCTGCGCCGACAACCACGGCGCCTGCGGCGTCGAACACGCAACCGACAAACCAGCAGCGGTGATGATGCCACGGACCGGCCGATGCCGCAGATAGGGGCATGGCGACAAGAGCGGCGCTTACGCACGCGCCGGCGAGTAAACTCCGGACAGACATGGATTTCTCCAGAAACAAACACCCCGCCGCCGGCACCTAACCATGCGAGGCCCAACGACAACGAATGAAATTTCCGTCACGCCGGGGTGGACGTGGACTCGTTTTCATGAAGCTGCGGACAGGAATTATTGAGCGCCCATGGTGGCGCGCGTAGCCTGTCCACATCTCTTTGGGGAGCACTGTCATGAGCGCGGCGCACTGGAAGGTCGGAGCGGATGGCGAATTGTTCGCGGATGCGATCGGCGACCCGGCGAATGTGGTGAACAGCACTCCACCCACGACTGCGGATCAATGGAAGATCGGGCTGGACGGTGACTGGGATACCGCCGCCAACTGGACGAACGGCGTGCCGACCTCGTCCTCAGATGTGACGATCGCCGCGTTCGGAACCTACATGGTCACGTTGTCAGCCGCGGGCGTCGCCGATTCCCTGACGCTCAATGACGTTGGTGCAACATTTTCCGAGTCCGCGAGCGGATCGCTCAATATCGTCGGCGATTTTGAGGTCGACGCCGGCACCGCCATCCTCAACGGCAACAACACCATCGGCGACGATTTCAGGGTGAATGGCGGCACGCTCGTGTTGAACGGCGCAAACAGCGTTGCTGGTGCAACATCGGTTACTGGCGAATTGGAAGTGGGGAACTCCGGCGCACTTGGCGTCAAATTACTGGGCCTGCAAGACGGGATCCTGCTCGGAACCGTCACCGAAACCCTCGCCAACCACCTCGTGTTTCTCGATAGCGATACGATTGCGGCAGCGCATGCAAAGGTTCTGACCCTTTCGGAGGGCGGCTGGTTTTTTAACGGGAACCAACTCACCTTTGGATTGCCGGGGAACGATGGCACGGTGGTCTGGGACAGTAATTCGAACGCCAGCACGGGCGGCTCGTTCCCGATCCTGATTCAGGATGGAACGCTGAAAGGCGGAGACGACAATTTCGACCTGTTATTCCAATTCGCGTCGTCTACCACTGTTGCCGGCGGAGCAACGCTCGATCTCGCCGGCGCCAGCATTACTCTCGAAAATCTTGAAGGCGACGGTATCGTCACCAGCAGCGCGGGCGCGCCCATCCTGACCATCGAGTCTGATGGATCGACAGTTAGCGCCTCGATCCGAGGCTCCATATCGGTCGATATCGCGCTGGTGCCGCACGTTGGGGCGGGATCGCTGTTCCTCACCGGCACGAACATCTATTCCGGCACGACCACGATAGAGGATGAAGCAAGCTTGTTCGTCGGCGACGGTGGAACCGGCGGCACGCTGGGGCGAGGATCGGTCGACCTGGTCGGGACAGGTTCCGAACTGACGTTCGATCGCAGCGATACCGTCACGATTGCCAACGCAATTCTTGGCGTTGGCCGCGTTGGGTACGAGGGCGGCGGCACCTATGTCGTCAAGCAAGACAATTCTTACACCGGCGACACCGCGATTGTCGGCGATTCCATATTCGAAACTGCAACGTCGGGCGCGTTCGGAAGCGGCACCCTGATCCTCGAGAATGGCGAATTTCTCGCCACCGCGAGCTTTTCAATCGTCAACGGTCTGGATATCGAATCAACAGATACCATCGCAGCGCGGCACGGCAAGGTATTGACGTTGGCGCTCTCGAACAACTGGGTCGTCGGGGTCGATGGCGCCCGCGTGATAATCGGCGACGGAACGAATGACGGCACCGTCCTTTGGAAGGGCGGATCGGGCGGCACCTTCGACGACAGTTCGGCTACGCTCGAAATCCGCAGCGGCACCTTCAAGGACGGCGACGGAACCCTCGGCAATTTCGTCTCCAATTTCCAATCTGTGACCGTGGATGCCGGAGCCAATCTTGTCCTTACGTCCGGCGCGTTTCTCGGCGACCTCTCCGGGACA
>DATIYG010000029.1:0-7146 GCA_035517755.1 Rhizomicrobium sp.
CACATGGCCTCGACGAAGGCGGCGATCCGTCGCGCGGAGAGGGCGGCCACGATGCGATGTGGTTCGCCGTGCGCGACATGCTGTTCGGCGAGCACGCCTGGCCGCATGCAACAGTGCCGGACAGTCTCGCCCGTCCCGAACTCGGCCGGCTGATGCCGCAAATTCCGTCCGAATACGAAAACTGGATCCTGCTTCTGATGAACGTGCTGATGATCGAGATCCGCGCGGAGAATTTCTTCAACTTCTGCACCTCGGTCATGCGCGATCCGGCCAATTTCCGCGATCGCCGCGATGTGGCCATGCATGCTGCCGAACTGGTGGATCGCATTCGGCAGGACGAGGCGCCGCATGTGGGCTATCTCGCCGTGGTGATCTCCGAGCTGCGCAGCTTCACGTTCCGGACTGTCGACGGCAGGACAGTGAAGGGCGCCGACTTCATCGATCCCATCTGGCGCGGCATGGTGCAGTGGCATTCCGTGACGAATGCCGATTTCCAGCACGCGCAATCGCGCGAGGCGCTGCACGGCATGCTGGCCACAAAGCCGAATTCGGCCGATCTGATCGGCCGCTTCGATGCGCTCGACATGAAAGTGGCGGCATGATCACGGATTTTCGCGGCAAGACGGCATTCGTCACGGGTGGCGCCAGCGGCATCGGGCTCGGCATGGCGCGTGCGTTCGGCCGCGCCGGAATGAATGTGGTGATCGCCGACATCGACAAGAAGGCCGCCGCCGCGGCAGTCGAGCAACTGGCGGCGCAGCAGATCAAGGCTGCGCCCGTGTTCTGCGATGTGAGCGAACGTGGCAGCGTCCGCGAGGCGGCGCTGGAATCCATCGCTGCGTTCGGCAAGGTCCATGTCGTCTGCAACAACGCCGGCGTCGCCGTTGGCGGACAGATGGGCAGTGTTGGCGCGCGCGACTGGGACTGGATCATCGACGTCAATCTGAAAGGTGTCGTGTACGGCACCGAGACCTTCGTGCCGCTGATGAAGAGTCACGGCGAAGGCGGGCATTTCGTCAACACGGCCTCGATGGCCGGCATGGTCAGTCCGCCCGGACTCGAACCGTACTGCGCCACCAAATTCGCGGTGGTGGCGATGAGCGAGGGCTGGTTCGCACAGCTCGCTCCAATGAACATCGGCGTGTCGGTGCTGTGTCCTGGATTCGTGCGCACGCGCATCCATGAGAGCGGCCGCGGGCGGCAGGACAAGTATGGCGGGCAGGGCGACGTCGATCCCGGCGTGGCAGCCACGCGCGATGCGGCCGCGCAGGCGGTCCTCAGCGGGATCGATCCCGATATTGTCGGCGAGCGCGTGCTGGAAGCGGTGAAGGCCGGTGAACTCCACATCTTCACCCATCCCAACATGAAGCCGTTCGTGGAGGCGCGTTTCCAGATGATCCTTTCGGCATTCGACAAGGCAGACCACAGCCAGGCGCTGAAAGCGGTGAAGGATTGGGCTCCGGCGCCGATGCTCGATCCGGGAGTGACGCCATGAAATTCGGCATCTTCTACGAGCACCAGCTGCCGCGGCCGTGGCACGACGGCGACGAGCTGAAACTGTTCCAGGATGCGCTGGATCAGGTCGAGCTGGCGGACCGGCTGGGCATCGATCACGCCTGGGAAGTCGAGCACCATTTCCTCGAAGAGTATTCTCATTCGTCGGCGCCGGAAGTGTTTCTGGCGGCTTGTTCGCAGCGGACAAAGACCATTCGCCTCGGCCATGGCATCGTGCTGATGCCGCCGGGCTACAACCATCCGGCGCGGGTGGCGGAGCGCATCGCCACACTCGACCTCGTGTCGAACGGCCGCGTGGAATTCGGCACGGGGGAATCCTCGGCGGCACTTGAACTGGGCGGCTACCGTGTGCCGGTCGAGAAGAAGCGCGACATGTGGCGCGAAACCACCGAGCAGTGTCTCAACATGCTGGCGATGGATCCCTATCCCGGCTTCAAGGGCGAGTTCTTCCAGATGCCCTGCCGCAACATCATGCCGAAGCCGGTGCAGAAGCCGCATCCGCCGGTATGGGTGGCGTGCTCGAACCGCGAGACCATCAAGCTTGCCGCGCGCCTCGGCATCGGCGCGTTGACCTTTGCGTTCGTCGATCCGCAGGAAGCCAAGCAATGGGTCGACGACTACTACCGCATCTTCCGCGAGGAGTGCGTGCCGATCGGCCATGCCGTGAACCCGAACATCTGCATGGTGACGGGATTCTCGGTGCACCCCGACGGCGACGAAGCGCGCCGCCGCGGACTCGATGGTTTCAAGTTCTTCGGCTATGCGCTCGGCCATCACTACATTTTCGGCGAGCACAAGCCGGGCCGCACGAACATCTGGGAGAAGTTCGAGGCGGTGAAGGACGTCATGCCGGCCAATGCCGGCGCCGGCGGCATTGGCACGCCGGACGAGATGCGCGCGCATCTGCGCAAATTTGCGGAGTCCGGCGTGGACCAGGTCGCCTTCATCCAGCAGGGCGGCCGCAACAAGCACGAGCACATCTGCGAAGCGCTCGATCTTTTCGCGCGCGACGTGATGCCGGAGTTCAAGGAGAAGGAAGCGGCGCGTCAGAAGCGCAAGATGGAAGAGCTGGCGCCGTTCGTCGAAAAGGCGTTCGCGCGCAAGCAGCGCATGAAGGCGCTCACCGACGATGAAATCCCCACCGTGGTCGCGCTCGGCCGGCAGGTCGCACAGCGCACGCCGGAAGAGGAGAAGACGGCCTCGGTGTGGTCGCAGACCGCGGCCGTGCCGCTGGAAGATCCCGCGAAAGGCCGCGCCGCAGCGGAATAATCGGCCTGTCTGGTTGCAACTTCAGGTTGCTTGCATCGCATTGCGCAATACAACCAGAGTGATTCCATGCACAGTCCTGTGCATGCGTTCTGCGTCAATCAAAAATCGCGTCGGGCCGACTCTCTTAAAGGAGGGCAGGGCTCGCCGTTTGCGCGGGATTTGAGGTGGGGGACCTCGGCAAATCAGGAGGCGTTGCCGCGAGTGCGGGCGACGCCTGGCAGAACCATGGCGGGCTTTGCGGCGCAACCGCATGGCCGTCGCCGGATGCCGGCATTTCTGAAGCCTTGTCCGTTTGCCTGCGGAGCGGATGCCTGCCCCTGAAAGGCGGCGACGATGGGTGGTCCATCGTTTCCGCAGATGCCTCGCTTTCAAGCCGCCTTCGCAGCGGACTGGGTTCGACAACGTCAATTGTCGATCTCGACCGGCGGAGCTTTGTCGGGATTGCCGAGAGGATGCTCGGTCCTCGGCTTCTCGCCCAGGCCACATTCGGGCTCGAGCGTAAGCAGCCGCAATTCTCCGCCCGCCATGTGATCACAAGAGCGCAGGCGTGCTGGGGACTTGGGTTGCTGGTTCCCGTCTTGATGCTGGTCGTGCTGCGGCCGGGATCGGGAAGCGCGCTGCTGACGGCCGCAGTTGCCGTCGGCTACATCGCCAACGCCGTGTTTCGTGCCTGGTTGTTCTGGGTCGGCTCGGATCTGGAGAAGGCGCCTGGCGAGCGCCCTTCAGATTGCGACGCGGACTTGCCGGTCTACACGATCCTCATCCCGCTCTATCGCGAAGCCAATCTTATTCCGCAGATCGCGGAAGCATTGGCCGCGATCGATTATCCCGGCGATCTCGACGTGAAACTCGTGACCGAGGCGGATGATTTTGAAACCGTTGCGGCGATCGAAGCCGCGGCGCTGCCATGGGAATGCCTGCACGTTCCCGCAAGCGAGCCGCGCACCAAGCCGAAGGCGTGCAACTACGCACTACCATTCGCGCGCGGCGAGTTTCTCGTCATCTACGATGCGGAAGACCGGCCCGAACCGGATCAGCTGAAGAAGGCGGTTGCGGCGTTTCGCAATGGTCCGCCTGACGTTGCATGCCTGCAGGCGCGGCTCAACTTCTTCAATGCGAAGGAGACGCGTTTTTTAACACGGATGTTCGCTTTGGATTACGGCCTGTGGTTCGACTACCTGTTGCCGGGACTGGATCGTCTGCAAATCCCGATGCCGCTCGGCGGCACATCCAACCATTTCCGCACCGCTGCGTTGCGCGCCATTCACGGCTGGGATCCGTTCAACGTCACCGAGGATGCCGACATCGGCATCCGCCTTGCGCAACGCGGTTTCCGCGTGAAGACGCTGGATTCCACCACCTACGAAGAAGCGACGACCCGGTTCGGCAACTGGCTGCGGCAGCGCACGCGCTGGATGAAGGGCTACATGCAGACCTGGCTCGTTCACATGCGCGATCCGGCGGCGCTTGTCCGCAATGCCGGGTGGGGCGGCTTCCTCGGGTTTCAGCTGTTCGTCGGCGGTACGGTGTTGTCGGCGTTGCTAAACCCGATCCTCTGGCTGACATTCATGGCCACCATCCTGTTCGTGCCCGGTTCGGCGGCTGCGCATGCCACGATGGAAACCATGTCGGTTGCGGGCATTGTTCTCGGCAATGCCTTGTTCGCCTATCTCGCCATGCTGGGACCCTATCGCCGCGGATGGCTCGAACTTTCGCCGTATGGCCTGCTGGTCCCGTTCTACTGGCTGCTGATTTCCGTCGCGGCCTATCGCGGGCTATGGCAGCTCGTGCGCAATCCCTGGCATTGGGAGAAGACCGCGCATGGTCTCACGCGCATGCAGCCGGCAGCGCACGTGCGATGAGCCCCGGCCTTCTCACCGTTCAGGTGCTATCGGCATTTGGCGCGATCGTGGCACTCGCATGGCTGCTGCATGAGGATCTTTCCAGTCGCGCCTTTTCGTCCGGATCAGCCAGGACGATTGTTGTGCTCGCGCTGGCGCAACCGGCCTTCCTCGTGCCGGAGCTGATCGGCTCATGCTTCGTATTTGCCTTGCTCGGATATCTTGTGGGAGCCGGCGCCGGGCATTTTGCGCAACATCAGGATGTGCGCCGTGTCGTTCTGCTCGGTGGCGCGATCGCCGGTGCGGAACTGGCGAACCCCACGGGCGGCGTTCTTGCGGCCGTGATGCTGCCCTTTGTGCTGCGTCCCGAAGAAGCGCGAAAGGACGCGCGCAAGACGACGGGATTTCTCGTCCTGCTGCTGTTCCTGCCGGCCTTGTTCGCCGGCGCGATCGCTTACTTCTGGCTGGTCCGGCACACCGGCACGATGCAATGGTTTGCCTCAGGCGAGCCAGGCATCGTGTGGGCCGCTCTCGCCATAGCACCGGCCTTGCCTGCTTTCGCGTTATGTCGCTTCGACAGTCTTGCGGCCGCCGCGGTTTCGATTGTCACCATCGCGTGGTGGGCCGGTGGTCTGCTCTTCGCGCTCTTCGGTCACGCGAACTGCACGCTTGCGATTCTCGCTTCCATGGGTCCGCTCGCGGTTCTGCTTGTTGGCAATTGGCCGCAAGGGCCTGAACGCGAGCGCAACGCTCTCGTCGCGACAGGTCTGGGATCGGTTCTGAGCTGGGTTGTTTCCGGAGTGCAATTCCTGTGAAGGCGATCGTCGCAGCAATCCTTGCCGTGGGCGCGGTCTCAGCGCCATGTGCCGCAATGGCCGGCGCGTGGACCCTTCCGGCCGGAGATACACAGATCATCACCGGCGTCACGATCAGCAGCGCCAATTCGAGCTTCGACAATTCGGGCAACGCCACGCCGATTTTCTTCCGCAAGTACATGGTCAGCGCCTATGCGGAACATGGCATCAGCGACGAAGTCACGCTGATCTTCGCGCCGGAATTCGTGAAGGCGACGGAGCAATTGCCCGGACAAGCGCCGGTGCGCGCCAATGACTTTGCGGTGCAGGCCGGCGCGCGATACCTGGTGGACGACTCGTTCGGTGTCTTTTCGGTCCAGGCGACCTACAAGAGCGCCGGCGCGTTCGACATGTCGGTGTCCGCGCACAAGGAGAACGGCAGCGAATTCGAATTTCGCGCGCTGTACGGAACCAATTTCACGGTGTTTGGCCGCGATGGCTATGCTGATCTCGAGGTGGCCCAGCGCATCATCGGCGGTGCCCGGCCGAACGAAACACCGATCGATCTCACGGTAGGCCTGCACGTCTGGCACGACTACACGGTCATCGCGCAAAGCTTCAACATCATCGCCGACGGCGATGGCCGGGCGCCATTCCGCTATTATCGCTCGCACAAGATCGAACTGTCCCTGCTTCAGCGGCTATGGGGCAACGTCTATCTGGAGAGCGGCGCTTTCGTTTCGCCGCTGGGTCAGAGTTCGCTGGTCGAACGCGGCGCGGATGCCAGCATCTGGGTGCAGTTCTAGCCGGCTTTCAGATGTGTGCCAATTCGCTGCAGAACATCGCAGAGCACGATGGAACCGAAGGCCGCGTTCATGTGCGTATGATGTGCCTTTTCATTCTTCACTTGTTCCGGTGGCAGTCGGTAGAACTGCGGCCACGTCGAAAGGGGAATCGGGCCTACGGTTTCTATCGACTGGGGAACGAAGACCGCGTCGAGTTCTCTTGCGACGTTCGTGCAAGCGCGGCCATAGGCCTGCGCGATCAAATCGATCCGATTACGCGCCTTCATGCCTTCCCACATTTCCGCGTGGCGCTCGTAGGCTGTGAGCGGTGTGGCGATCAGGAAAACCGGCCTGTCGGTGAGCTGCCGCAGCTTGGAGATGACATCGATGGCGATTGAGCTTCGTACGGGCGGTTCCATGTCCAGCGCCATGCCATCCAGAGTGGCCCTTCTTCGCGCCCCGTTTGCCTGCTTCGCCAGTTGCTGCGCCGACCGAATCATCCGTATTGAGCTGAGGGCCAGGCCGCAAATCACGTAGGCGTCGTAAATGGGAGCGATATCGCCATCGATGCCGCTTGTCAGCGCCAAACGCTCGCGAATTTTCACATTGGGCGCGACGAGCTTGCCCTCGAGGATTTCAAGGCTCAGCGACAACCCATCGCTGGCAAAGAAGGTCAATTGGAAGTCCGGGAACTCGGCCTCGATCGCAGGCCATCCCAGCTTCAGATTCGCTACATGACAATTGCCGATAAGGCATATCGAAGGCATGCGCTGGACTATATGGTGCCGCCAAACAAACGCCCAGCGGACTCAGTGGACGTTGCGCTCGGCACCTGCCCAGAAGCGGCTGCGGATCGCCTTCTTGTCCATCTTGTTGTTGGCCGTCTTCGGGATCTCATCCCAGAACTCGACCGATTTCGGCGCCTTCACGCCGCCGAGCCTG
>DATIYG010000030.1:0-2260 GCA_035517755.1 Rhizomicrobium sp.
GAAGATGGGGAAGAACTCCTCCGTCAGCAGCATCTCGTTTTCGAGATCGAACGGCTGATCGAAGTCGATGTACTTCTTGTCGAGCGGATCCCAGAAATGATCGTGGGTGGCGGAGATGATCTTGTCGAAGGCGGTGGAGCGTTTGCCGTAGCGCTCGACCTCCAGCATCGCCGGGAAGTCGTCCGGCCGCGCCGCATCGTAGGCGATGTCTTTGGTGATCTGCGCCATGGCCAAATCTCCTTGGGCCAGCCCCGGGCTTTATGCGCCTTGGGCTACGGCCGAGTCAACAAAGATGACGCTCGCGTCACGATGCTACCTGCGGAACACCATGGGCAGTGACATCGAATTTTCGCCCATAACAGGCGGGCAACAATTAGGACAGGCGAAACCTCGCGAAGCGACACAAAAAGACTGGTACAAGAGAGGGAGGGCGGGGGCGATCGCAAGGGGAGGATTTTCGATGGATCGCATCTTATCTCGCGTGCTCGCCGCCGCGGCTTTTACACTGTTCTTCTCCTATGAAGCAGCTGCCCAGCAAGCCGTGCATCGATCGGACAATGCGTACGACATCGCAGTCTGCGGACCGGCGAATGCGCTCCAGGCGCGCTGCCAGGCACGCATTGTCACCGATGCTGCAGGTCATCCGTTCGCAAGTCCGCCGGGAGTGATCAGTGGCTATCAACCGTCGCAGCTGCGCTCTGCGTACAGCATCAATGCCCTCGGCAAGAGCACCAATGCCATCGCGATCATCGCCGGATACGGCTACGACAACGCGGAAGCCGATCTCGGCGTCTACCGCGCGCAATGGGGCTTGCCCCGTTGCACGAGCAAGAGCGGCTGCTTCAGCAAATTCAATCAGCTGGGCCAGAAGGGAAATTATCCCACGCAGAACAACGGCTGGGCGCTGCAATCCGCCATCGAGTTGGATATGGCGAGCGCCATGTGCGAACGCTGCATGCTGTTTCTGATCGAGGCCGACGATGATTCCATGAAAAACCTTGCGCTTGCGGCCAATGAAGCCGCGACGCTTGGCGCGCATGTTATCATCGCGGGTTATGGCGGCGACGAAGTCGCCAATAAGAAGCTTGCGAAATACTATGATCATTCCGGCCTTGCGGTGGTCGCGAGCGCGGGCGACGACGGATACGGGGTGATCTTCCCGGCAACATCGCCGCATGTGATTGCTGTCGGCGCAACAAAACTCAGTCTGAGCGGCGGGACACGCCTTTCGGAGACCGTATCCTCCCTGACCGGTAGCGGGTGCAGCACGGTCTTCAAGAAGCCTGCATGGCAACACGATCCGGATTGCTCGATGCGGACCGCAAACGACGTCTCCGCCGACGGGGACGGTTCGACCGGTGTCGCGTTCTATGGACCGGATCTGAACAGCGGCGTTCCCGGCTGGTTCGTTGGCGCCGGCACGGCGGTCAGCGCTTCGATTGTCGGCGGCATTTACGGTCTCGGTATCAAGCCGATCAAATCGGCCAGCCGCCTCTACTCGCACGGCAGCGATCTGTACGACATCACGTCAGGCAGCAACGGAAGTTGCGGCTCGGCCTACCTGTGCCATGGCGTAACCGGTTACGACGGCCCATCCGGTATGGGATCGCCAAACGGACCGGCTGCCTTCTAGTGTGATCTCGCTGCGGCCGGAGCATTCGCTCCGGCCGCGTATGCAGCGGCATTGCGACGAGAGCCTGCTTGCTCCACCACGTGGCGCAACTGGGCGAGGAAGGCGTCGGCGCGCAAATTCGGGCCGTCGGATTTGCGCCAGCCGATCAGAACGTCCGGCAGGATGCCGCGCACTTCGTTGGTGCCGTCGGCGCGGAAGCGGGCGCAGTCCGGCACTTGCAGAATCGCGCGGCTGTTCTTCAGCATCGTCGGCGTGCCGCCATCGGTGTGGCCGCAACCGGCACCCACCGTCGGTTCGCCAACGATCAGCGCCGCGTGATTGTCCTGCAGCTCGGCCGCGAATTCTTCGGCCGCCGAACCCGTGTTGCCGTCGACCACCACGACCAGCGGTCCGCGCCAGATCCCTTCGCGATAGGGAAAGGCCGTCGGCGTGAACGCATCTTCCGCCCACGGTTTGCCGCGCAGCGAATCCGCATCGCCGGATGCAAGCAATCCGGTCGTCGAAAAGCCTTCGCCCAGCCAGGAACATTGCGGACGTTTGCCGTCCCACAGCGGCGCGGCATCGCAGGGCGTCGCGGCCACACGTTTCTTCGCTGCTGCTTCGTCCGCCCACGCGAGCAGCTGCGCG
>DATIYG010000031.1:0-3887 GCA_035517755.1 Rhizomicrobium sp.
TGATGGTCTGGTTCTTGCCGATTACCTGCATGCGGTAGATGCCGAGATTGTAATTGTCCTCGCGCGCATCGCCCGGCCCGCGCGTAACGACGAGCGGCCAGGTGATGAGCGGCGCCGGTTCGCCTGGCCAGCAGGTCTGGACCGGCAAGGCGTTGAGATCGATATCGGATCCACGCAGCACGATCTGCTGGCATGCGGCGCTGCCGGCCGTTTTCGGGCGCATGCTCATCACGGTCTTGGCGAGCGGCAGCAACTCCATCGCTTCGGACAGCGAGCGCGGCGGTTCCGGCTGACGCAAGGTGGCAAGCAACTCGCCGACTTCGCGCAACGCTTTGCCGTCGGTGCGTTCGACGCCGCCGAGGCTCACGCCCATGGCCACGCGCTTCACCGTGCCGAACAGATTGACGAGAACGGGCATGTCGCTGGGCGAACCATCGGCGCGGATCGGGTTTTCGAAGATCACCGCCGGTCCGCCCTCTGCGATCAGCCGAGTCTGGATCTCGGTCATCTCGAGCACGGTCGACACCGGCTCACGCACGCGCACGAGCTCGCCTACGGACTCAAGTCTGGAAAGGAAATCACGAAGCGACCGATACGGCATGGGCGGAAAGCTATCAGCTTTCGTTCACAACCTTCCACTTCGAAGGCGCGGCGTGCCAGATGCCATAGGCGAGGTAGATGACGATCCCGAACACGGTCCAGATCAGCAGCCGCCACCAGGTGTCGCCCGGCAGGCTGTACATCATGTAGCCGCAGATCGCGATGCCGAGCGGCGCCACTACCCACACGGCCGGGGTGCGGAATGGCCGTTTGGCCTTCGGCGCCTGCACCCTCAATACCATGATGCCGAGGCAGACGACCACGAAGGCGAGCAAGGTGCCAATCGAGACGAGCTGGCCCAGGACGTTGATCGGGAATATCGCCGCGATGGCGGCCGCGGCAACGCCAGTGATGATGGTGCCGCGATGCGGCGTCTTGAAGCGCGGATGCACTGCGGCGAACCCCTTGGGCAGGAAGCCGTCGCGCGACATCGAATAGAAGATGCGCGATTGGCCGTAGATGCCGACGAAGATGGTCGAGGCCAGGCCGACCGATGCGCCGACATCGATGATCGGCACCAGCCAATGCAGGCTGGTGATCTTGCCGACGGCGAACGACACCGGATTGGGGATGTTCGACATGGTCAGGTAGTAGGCCATGCCGAGCAGCACGATCGAGATCGCGATGTAGAGCGCGGTGCAGATGGCGAGCGAGGCGAGAATGCCGATCGGCAGGTCGCGCTGCGGGTTGCGGCATTCCTGCGCTGCCACCGAAACGGAATCGAAGCCGATATAGGCGAAGAAGATGATGCCGGCGCCGGTCATGATCCCCGGCCAGCCATAGCGCCCGGCGTGCTCGGGCGGTACGAAGGGCGTAAAATTGTGCCAGTCGATATGGCTTACGCCAAAACAGATCACCAGCAGTACGACGACGACCTTGACGGCGACCATCAGCGCATTGGTGTTGGCGGATTCGCGCACGCCGAGGACGAGGATGCCGGTGAGCAGCAAGGTCAGCAGCACCGCAGGCAGATTCACGATAGCGCCGGTCAGTCCGAAGTCGCCGAAGAATCCCATCAGCCCGGTTGCCGTGTTGACGATGTGCGGGCAGGGCGGCGGATCGCCGAGAACGCAAAGCGGCGCGTTGGCGAGGGCATCAGGGAAGTTGATGTGCATGACGTGCATCAGCTCGGTGAAGTAGCCGGACCAGCCCACCGCCACCGTGGACGATGACACCAGATATTCCAGCACCAGGTTCCAGCCGATGAACCATGCCATGAAGCGGCCCAGCGTGGCGTAGGCGTAGGTGTAGGCGCTGCCCGAGACTGGGATCATCGAGGCGAACTCGGCGTAGCAGAGTCCGGCGAACAGGCAGCCGAACGCCGCCACCACGAACGAGACCAGCACCGCCGGTCCGGCATAGTCGGCCGCCACCTGTCCGGTGATGACGAAGATACCGGCGCCGATGATGGCGCCGATGCCGAGCATCGTCAGGTGGATCGGCCCGAGGGTGCGCTTCAGCGCATGATCCTCGGCAACGACGGGATCAGGCTGGTCGAGAACGGTGTCGGTCACTCTGGCTACTCGGCCGCCTGCGGCACGGCATCCTTCAGCACGAAGCGCGGCGGCTTCACGTGGCGGACGCTGTAGATCGCGTAGATGACGAGACCGATGGCGGTCCACACACCGAGACGGATCCATGTATCGAGCGGCAGGAACACCATCATGAACAGGCACATTCCGATGCCAAGCGGCGCCACGATCCACACCAACGGCGTACGGAACGGCCGCTTCACGTTGGGCCGACGCACGCGCAGCACCATGATGCCAGCGCACACGATGACGAAGGCCGCCAGCGTTCCGATCGACACGAGCTCGCCCAGGATGTCGAGCGGAAGAACGCCGGCGCCCAGCGCGCAGAACGCGCCGGTGATCAGCGAGCCGCGCCACGGCGTGCGGAACTTTGGATGGATGTCGCAGAAGGTGCCAGGGATCATGCCGTCCTTCGCCATCGCGTAGAAGATGCGCGACTGGCCGAGCAGCAGCACCAGCACCACCGAGGCGAGGCCGACGATGGCGCCCACATTCACGAACGGCGCGAGCCACGCGGTTGCGGGCAGCGCTTCAACCGCCTGGGAAACCGGGTGCGCGACGTTCAGCGTGGCGTAGGGCGCGATGCCGGTCAGCACCCACGACATCAGCATGTAAAGTACCGTGCAGATCAGCAGCGATCCCAGAATGCCGATGGGGATGTCGCGTTGCGGATTGCGCGCCTCCTGCGCTGCCACGCTCACGGCGTCGAAACCGATATAGGCGAAGAAGATCACGCCGGTGGCGCGAAATACGCCGCTCCAACCGAACTGCCCAAATGTCCCCGTGTTGGCCACGATGAACGGTTGATGGTTGGCGGGCACGACATGCGAGAAGCAGACGAAAATTACAACCAGCACGATGGTGAGCTTGATCGCGACCATCAGGCTGTTGAAGGTCGCACTCATGTTCACGCCGACAATCAGGACGAAGGTGACGAGTGCCACGAGCGCCACGGCCGGCAGGTTGAAATAGGCCCCGGTCGAAATGAGGTGGTGAAAGCCTTCCATCTTGAACGGCGCGCCGTCGAACGCCGCGGGAATCGGCATGTGCAACTGCTTCGCCATGAAGTCACTGAAATAGCCGGACCAGCCCACCGCTACCGTTGAGCCCGCGGCCAGATATTCGAGCACCAGGTTCCAGCCGATGATCCAGGCAAGGAACCGGCCCATCGTGGCGTAGGTGTAGGTGTAGGCGGAGCCTGCGACAGGGATCATCGCGGCGTATTCGGCATAGCAGAGACCGGCGAACAGGCAGCCAGTCCCGGCGATGGCAAATGAGATGACGACGCCGGACGCGGCATAGCTGGCGGCGGCATGGCCGGTCAGCACGAAGATACCCGCACCGATGATGGCGCCAATGCCAAGCGCGATCAGATGGATCGGCCCGAGCGCGCGCTTGAGATCATTGTCGATTTGCGGATCGGGATTTTCCGAGATTCCAGCCATGCTTCCAGCCCCTGTGCCTAGCCCTGGCGGTGTTTCCGCCTGATTTGTGTGCCGCACCATTGCATGGCGGCCAGGAAACGCCAACGGCCAAGCCCCTGTCGACTCACGGGGAAATGATGCCGCACCCCTTGCCGTCGGGTTGAAGCTGCGGCCCGATGCTTGCGCGAAAAAAGGTGGTGCGCCGGTGTTTATGGAAATGATACTGGCCGGCATGGTGTCGCTCTCGCACGCCGAGCGCGAGGCCGATTTCGGCGGACCTCACCGGACGTTGCGCGATTGCGGTTCGGAGGCCCCGAGGGTCGGCGCGTGC
>DATIYG010000032.1:0-3270 GCA_035517755.1 Rhizomicrobium sp.
CAGGTCGCCTTCGATCATCGGCGGCGAATGCGGATTGGCCTTGGCGTATTTGTCTTCCGCGGCATCCGCGTTCGTGAGCGATTCCACAAGCTGAGGCGAAATATACGGGAGGTACTGCGCGCGCAGTTTGGCATCCGGCACACCATCCTGATCGCTCTTGCCGTGAACGCCGTAGAAGCCGGCAAGCGCGGCGCGCGCCGCCGCCTGATCGGCGACTTCATCCGCAAGAGCCGTGGACGTCAGCAGTGCGGCAGCAAGAATGAGCATCATGGGTTTCATCGCGGGCGGGCCTTCAGTTGATCGCGGATTTCGCGTAGCAGCAGGATGTCTTCCGGCGGCGTGTCGGGCTTGTCGGGCTCCGGCGATTTCAGCTTGTTGATCTGCCGCACGAACAGGAACAGCACGATGGCGACAATCAGGAAGCCGATGATCGCATTGATGAAGACACCATAATTGATGGTGATGGCGCCGGACTTCTGGGCTTCGGCGAGTGTCGCCACATGCGGGCCTTTGATGGTGAAGAACAGGTTGGTGAAATCGAGGCCGCCTGTCGCCCAGCCGATGGGGGGAGTGATGATGTCCTTCACCAGCGAATTCACAATGCTCGTGAAGGCTGCGCCGATGACCACGCCGACGGCGAGATCGACGACGTTGCCGCGCATCGCGAACTTCTTGAATTCGCCGAAAATGGCCATGTCGGGTGCCTCCGTCAGCGAAAGCTAGTGAGGCGATGCCCGCCGGGCAACCGGCTTGCAATCCGGCCTTTTTTCCGTATAACCCGCCCCTCTTCGGGCCGACCGGCGAAAGGGCATGCCGTGGCGACCCCCAATGCGACCGGAGCCTCTAACGGCTTCAAGGAGATGCAAAATGCCCAAGATGAAGACGAAGTCGGGCGCCAAAAAGCGCTTCAAATTCACCGCGAGCGGCAAGATCAAGACCGGCCAGGCGAACCATCGCCACCGGCTGATCCGCAAATCCTCCCGCTCCTTGCGCGAGCTGAAGGGCACCTCGGTGCTGTCCGAATCCGAAACCCAGCGCGTCAAGCGCTGGATGCCGAACGGTTGAGGGAGGGCTGAACCATGTCACGTGCCCCACGCGCCGTACCGAGCCACGCCCGCCGCAAGAAAGTGTTCAAGCAGGCCAAGGGCTTCTACGGCCGCCGCAAGAACAACATCACCTCGGCCAATGCCGCGGTCGATCGCTCGCTCCAGCACAACTATATCGGCCGCAAGCTGAAGAAGCGGAATTTCCGCGCTCTCTGGATCCAGCGAATCAATGCCGCTTGCCGCGAGCACGGGCTCACCTACAGCCGATTTATCAGCGGGCTCGCCAAGGCGGGCATCGAGATCGACCGCAAGGTGCTCTCGGATCTCGCCATTCACGAGCCCGCGGCCTTCAAGGCTCTGGTGGATCAGGCGTCCGCTTAGCGTATCGATCTTCCATCGGAGCAGGCCTTGGCATCCGTCCAAGGCCATGATCTTCATCGTTCCGGTTGGGATTGAAACATGAGCGACATCCAGACTCTCGAGCGCGATCTTCTTGGCGCGATTGCCGGTGCGGGCGACGAAGCAGCGCTGGAGCAGGTGCGCGTGGCCGCGCTTGGCAAGAAGGGTTCGATTAGCGAGCTGCTCAAGACGCTCGGCGGCATGTCGCCGGAAGAGCGGAAAGAGAAAGGCCCGCTGATCAACGGCCTGCGCGACCGGGTGAGCGAAGCCATTGCCGCTCGGAAATCGGCCTTGCAGGACCAGGCACTGAATGCGCGCCTGGCCTCCGAACGCATTGACGTCACCTTGCCGGCGCGGCCGGAACCGCAGGGCACCATTCATCCGGTGAGCCAGGTGCTGGATGAGATCACCGCGATCTTCGCTGATCTCGGCTTCGCCGTCGCCGAAGGGCCGGATGTCGAATTCGACGACTACAATTTCACCAAGCTGAACATTCCGCCGGATCACCCCGCACGCCAGATGCACGACACGTTTTATGTGTCGCCGCAGGCTGACGGCTCAAGGCACGTGCTGCGCACACACACTTCGCCCGTGCAGGTGCGCACCATGCTGGCACAGAAGCCGCCGATCCGCATCATTTCGCCGGGCCGCACCTATCGTGTCGATTCCGACGCCACACACTCGCCGATGTTCCATCAGATCGAGGGATTGGTGATCGACGAGGTGACACATCTCGGCCACTTGAAATGGGTGCTGGAGGAATTCTGCAAGTCGTTCTTCGAAGTGGACAAGGTGGTGCTGCGCGCGCGTCCCAGCTTCTTTCCATTCACCGAACCATCCGTGGAATGGGATCTGCGCTGCGACCGCTCGACGCCCGGCAAGATTGTATTCGGCACCGGCAACGACTGGCTTGAGCTCGCCGGATCCGGCATGGTGCATCCGAAGGTGCTCGCCATGTGCGGCATCGATCCGGAGAAATATCAGGGCTATGCGTTCGGCGGCGGCATCGATCGCCTCGCCATGCTCAAGTACGGCATCCCGGACATCCGGCCGTTCTTTGAATCCGATATGCGCTGGTTGAAGCATTTCGGCTTCGCACCGCTCGACATCCCAACGCTGGATGGAGGGCTGTCGCGATGAAGTTCACGCTCTCCTGGCTGAAGGATCATCTCGAAACCGAAGCGGATGCGCAGACCGTCGCCGACAAGCTCACCTCGATCGGCCTCGAAGTGGAATCGATCGAGGATGCCGGTGCGCGGCTAAAGGATTTCACCGTCGCCTATGTCGTCTCGGCGGAGAAACATCCGAATGCCGACAAGCTGAAGCTGTGCATGGTCGATACGGGTGCGGGCGCGCCGGTGCAGGTCGTGTGCGGCGCGCCGAACGCGCACACGGGCATGAAAGCGGTGTTCGCGAAACCGGGCGTCGTGATTCCCGCGACCGGCGATGTGCTGAAGATCGGCACCATCCGCGGCGTGGAATCGCGCGGCATGTTGTGCTCGGCGCGCGAGTTGCAGCTGGGCGACGATCACGACGGCATCATCGAATTGCCGGCGGATGCGAAAGTGGGCGATCTCGCGTCGCACGCGCTGGGGCTCAACGATCCGGTCATCGACGTGTCAATCACACCCAATCGTGGCGATGCGACCAGTGTTTATGGCATTGCGCGCGATCTTGCGGCGGCGAGTTTCGGCGCGCTGAAGGACGGATCGGTGAAGCCGGTCGCAGGCAAATTCCCCTGCCCGAAGAATATCGCGCTGAATTTCTCGGCCGAAACCGCAGGCGCCTGCCCCCTCTTCGCCGGCCGGCTGATCCGCAATGTGAA
>DATIYG010000033.1:0-7299 GCA_035517755.1 Rhizomicrobium sp.
GGCGCGTTGCGTGCGCCACCGCCGATTCTATTCTGACGACTCACATCAGGGTTGGGCGTTGGGAGATCAAGCGATGTCGGCAGCAGGCGCAGTGGAGCAGGGAACCTCGAAGAACGGATCGAAAGCCGGATTTGCGGTCGAGCATCTGCGCTCGTTCGTCGAGCGGGTGGAGCGGCTGGAGGAAGAGAAGGCGGCGCTGTCGGCCGACATCCGCGAAGTCTATTCCGAAGCGAAAGGCACCGGCTTCGACACCAAGATCATGCGCCAGGTGGTGCGTCTGCGGAAACTCGACAAGGCGGATTTCCAGGAACGCGAAGCGATCCTCGACCTTTACATGAGTGCTCTCGGAATGCGATAGAATTCCGCTTCCATGCGGACCGTTCTGATCTCGGGCGCCGGCATTGCCGGGCCGGCTCTCGCCTTTTGGCTTCTGAAATACGGTTTCGTACCGACCATCGTCGAGCGAGCGCCGCGCTTTCGCGACGGCGGTTACATGGTCGATGTGTGGGGCACGGGCTACGATCTCATCGAACGGTTCGGCCTGATGGAGGAGGTACGCGGCCGTGCGTATCTGTTCGACCGCCTCAAATTCGTCGATGAGAACGGCCGGCGACTCTCCGGATTTGGCGTGGATGTCATGCGCCGCGCGCTGGGCGGCCGCTTCTTCAGTATTCCGCGCGGCGATCTGGCGCGGACGATTTTCGATGAAATCGAAGGCCGGATCGAAGTCCTTTGCGGAACGTCGATCGAGAACCTGATGCCGGATGCCCAGGGTGTGGACGTTGACTTCACCAACGGGCAGCGGCGGCGGTTCGATCTGGTTGTCGGCGCCGACGGGCTCCATTCGCGCGTGCGCGAGCTCACGTTCGACGCCGAGCAGCAATTCGAAAAGTATCTCGGCTACTGCGCGGCATCGTTCGTGATGGACGGCTATCCCCATCGCGATGAAGGGTCGTATGTCAGCTATTCGCCGCCGGGTCGGCAGATCAGCCGCTATGCCATGCGGGGCGGACGGACGGCATTCCTGCTCGTGTTCGCCGCGGACAAGTCGCCCAACATTGCGCCGCACGACGCCGAATCCCAGAAGAAGCTGTTGCGCGATACGTTCGGCAAGGATGGATGGGAGGCCCCGCAGATCCTTGCGGCCCTCGATGCAACGGACGATCTCTACTTCGACGCCGTCAGCCAGATCCGCATGCCGCAATGGTCGCGCGGCCGCGTCGGATTGATCGGCGATGCGGCCTATTGTCCTTCGCTTCTGGCCGGAGCCGGCTCGGCATTCGCGATGCTGGGCGCCTATGTGCTGGCCGGCGAGTTGCGCAACGCGAACGGCGACGCGGCGTTGGCGCTGGCGGCTTACGAGGCGAAAACCAGAGCGTGGCTGACAAAGCAGCAGGATGCCGCGATCGGTCTCGCCAGTTCATTCGCGCCGAAAACGCCATTCGGCGTCTGGCTGCGGAATCTGATTGTGAACCTGATGAACATTCCGCCGCTCGGCGCGCTGCTCGCTCGGCAGATGCTGGGCAAGCCGTTCGTTCTGCCCGACTACAATTGAGGATCAGCTCGCCGCCTGGCGCGGCGGCTCTTCGTCAAGCTGGTCCGGCGGTAGATCCACCTGCTCTTCGAGGCCGAATTCCTTGAGCTTGCGATAGAGCGTGGAACGGCCGATGCCGAGCCGGCGGGCGACTTCCGACATGTGACCTTCGTAGCGCGAGATCGCCATGCGGATGACTTCCGATTCCAGTTCCTCGAGCCGGCGCATGTGGCCGGCGGCGTCCGCTGCCGACATCATGTAAGGCGAAACATTCTGCGGCACGGGCCGTGGCGAGCCAGGCAGCGGCGCCGCCATCACTGCGCCACGCGGAGGCGGCGGCGGAACCTGGCGGCGGGCATGCATTTCCACGCCCAAGGCGGCCGCGATCTGCGGGAAATCGCAGACATCCAGCATCGTGGCGTCGCACAGCACGACGGCGCGGAAGATCGTGTTCTCCAGCTGGCGCACATTGCCGGGCCAGGAGAACGCTTCGATCAGGTCGGCGGCTTCCGGCGTCAGCCCGTTGACCGGCTTGCTCTCTTCCGCCGCAAATCGCGAAATGAAATGGCGGGCGAGCAGCGGAATATCGTCGCGGCGCTGGCGCAGCGGCGGCACATAGATGGGGAACACGTTGAGGCGATAGTACAGGTCCTCGCGGAACTGGCTTTCGCGCGTCAACTCGGCAAGATCGCGGTTCGTGGCCGACATGATGCGGACATCGATCTTCACCGGGCGCTTGCCGCCGACCGGATCGACTTCGCCCTGCTGCAACGCGCGCAGCAGCTTCACCTGCATGTCGAGGCGCAGTTCGCCGATTTCGTCGAGGAACAGCGTGCCGCCGTCGGCTTCCTGGAACTTGCCGAGATGCTTGTCGGTGGCGCCGGTGAACGAGCCCTTCTCGTGGCCGAACAGGATGGACTCGACGAGGTTCTCCGGAATGGCGCCGCAGTTCACCGTGACGAACGGCTTGCCGGCGCGATCGGACGAACCCTGGATGGCGCGCGCGATCAGCTCCTTGCCGACACCGCTTTCGCCTTCGATGAGAATGGGAATGTTGGATTGCGCGGCGCGCTGGCCGAGCCGGATCACCTGCCGCATCTCGGGGCTCTTGGCGACCAAATCCTCGAACACGAGGCGATTGTCGACCTTCTTCTTCAGCCGCGTCACTTCGCCCGACAGCGTGCCGATCTTCAGCGCATTGCGGATGGAAACGGTGATGCGTTCGGGCGAGGCCGGCTTCACGAGGAAGTCGCTGGCGCCGGCGCGCATGGCTTCGACGGCGGAATCGATGCCGCCCTTCGCGGTCAGCACGATCACCGGCAATTCGGGATGCGAGGCGCGCACTTTCGCGAGCACCGTGAGGCCGTCCATGTCCGGCATCACGAGATCGAGCAGCATGAGCGCAATCTGATCGCCGCGCGGACCGGTGAGCAGGTCGAGCGCCGGCTGTCCGCCGGGCGCGGTGACGACAGCCATGCCGGCGCGCGTGATGGCTGTTTCCAGCAATCTGCGTTGCACGGGGTCGTCATCGACGATCAGGATATGCTGCGCCATCGGCCGCCTTTTCAATTTGACGTTGATGTTCGCCGGTGAATGGTAAAAGTCGCGTTTAAGTCCCGCTTTGCGACAGGCCAGGAACCCATGTGTTAGCAGGGCTTATCCGTCGAATTTCGAATTCGTGCTAACGGTGGTGAACAAGAGGTAAAGAGCTCAGCGAGCGCGATGGCGGACCGCGAAGACAGTTTTGGCCGGCAGGTTGGCCGTTTCGCGCGTGTCTCCGCGGGACTGGCGGGCGTGGCAGCCCGCGGCGCCGTGCGGTCGCTCGGCGGCACGGGCTTGCTGAGTGCGGAGAATGCCAACGATCTCACGCGCGTGCTGGGCAATCTGCGCGGTCCGGTGATGAAGGTCGCACAATTCATGGCGACGTTCCCGGGGCTGTTGCCGACGGAAGTCGCAGCACCGCTCCTGACCTTGCAGACCAATGCGCCGCCGATGGGCCCGGCCTTCGTGCGCCGGCGGATGCAGGCCGAGCTGGGTCCGCACTGGGAGCAGAAGTTCAAGGCCTTCGATCGCGAGCCGGCCGCGGCCGCGTCGCTCGGCCAGGTGCATCGCGCCATGGCGAAAGACGGCCGCGCGCTTGCCTGCAAGCTGCAATATCCCAACATGGATGCGGCGGTGCAGTCCGACGTGCGGCAGCTGAAGGCGGCCCTCCAGGTGCAGCGCGGGCTCGATCCCACCGTCGACACGCGCGAGATCGGCGAGGAGATCGCCGCGCGCCTTGCCGAAGAGCTCGATTACAAGCGCGAAGCGGCGCACATGCGGCTCTACCGTTTGATGCTGGCGGACACGCCGGAGATCGCCGTGCCGGAACCCATTGCCGCGCTGTCAACCAAGCGGCTTCTCACCATGACATGGCTGGACGGCAAGCCGATCCTCGAACTGACCGAAGCGCCGCAACGCGCACGCAATGCGGTGGCCGCCGCGCTGTTCAAGGCGTGGTGGCGGCCGTTTGCGCATCACGGCGTCATCCACGGCGATCCGCATCTCGGCAACTACGCGGCAAACAGCGACGGCGGAATCAATCTGCTCGATTTCGGTTGCGTCAGAACATTCACGCCGTCGTTCGTCGCCGGTGTGATCGGGCTCTATCGGGCGCTGCTGAAGAAGGACGATGCCCTGGCGGCGAAATCCTATCGCGCCTGGGGCTTCGAACGGCTGACGCCGCAGATGGTGGAATCGCTCAATCTGTGGGCGCGCTTTATTTTCACGCCACTGATGGACGATCGCACGCGTCTGGTGGATGACGGCGTTCCCGCCGCGGAATACGGGTTGAAGCAGGCGAACGATGTGCATGCCAAGCTGAAGGAGTTGGGCGGCATCAAGCCGCCGCGCGAATTCGTGTTCATGGATCGCGCTGCCATCGGGCTTGGCGGCGCGCTGATCCGGCTTGGCGCCAAACTGAACTTCCACCGCCTGTTCGAAGACGAGATCGTCGATTTCGACGAGCATGACCTTGCGAAACGGCAGCGCGCAGCGTTCAAGGACGCAGGCGTGCCGTTGCCGGAGGGGTCATGAGCGAAACGCAAACCTTCGATTACTGGGCCTATTTCCTTGCGGAAACCGAGAAGGCGAATGCGCCGCTTTACACGAGCATCGTGCGCGGCATTGCGGCCGACGATGATCTGAAGGACCTCGCCTCGCATGTGAAGCCTGGCCAGCCGCAGGCGAACATCCTGCTCGCGGCCGTGCATTACCTGCTGCTGCGCGGAGCCGATCATCCGCTGCGGCGGTTCTATCCGAATTTGAACGGCGGTGCGCGCATCGACGGCGAAGATCCGTTTCCCCACTTCCGGGATTTCGTGAACACGCATCGCGCCGACGTGCTTCGCCTTGTCGAAACGGGTGTGACCAACACGAACGAGGTCGCGCGTTCGTCTTCGCTGCATGCCGGATTCCGCGCGCTGGCCGCGCACGCCGGCGAACCGTTGAACCTGATCGAGATCGGCCCCAGCGCCGGGCTCAACATGAACTGGGACCGCTACCGCGTGCGCTACCGCCGGGGCGACGCGGTGCACGAAGTCGGACCAACCGATGCCGCCATCACGGTCGATTGCGAGCTGCGCGGCGACAAATCCCCGCCGTTTGGACCGGCGCCGCGCGTGGCAAGCCGCGTGGGCCTGGAACTCAATCCCGTCAATCTCGCCAATCCGGATCAGGCGGACTGGCTGCGCGCGCTGGTCTGGCCCGATCAGCCGGAGCGGTTCGCGCGGCTGGAGAATGCGATTGCGCTGTTCCGCGAACACCCGGCGGACATCCGCGCCGGTGATGCGCTCGCCCTGTTGCCCGACGCCATCGCGGCCATCCCGGAGGACCGGATCGTTTGCGTCACTCACACCTATGTCGTCTACCAGTTCACCGATGAGATGCGCGAAGCGCTCGACAACATCCTCATCATGGCGAGCCTCCGGCGGCCCATCTGGCGCTTGAGTTGCGAAGGCAGCCTCGCGAGCGTCGGCCAGGCTCCGATGCGCCTGCGCCGCTATGGCGATGGCGTGAAGACGAGCACCACGCTTGCGCTCTGCCATCCGCACGGCGCCTGGCTCGAGTGGCAGGCCTGATTCGCTGTCAAATCGCAACAAATCCGCCGTTGCCGCGCGCGGCTCCTTTGCTATAGTCCCGCCGGCTTCACTCAAGGATTTCTGGGGGCATCAATGGCCGATTCCACCGGGCACGGGCCCGGCTCCGATTTCGACGACATGAAATCCCACGTGCAGACGTGGCACGGGTTTCTCAGTTTCGTGAAGTGGCAGATCATCCTCGCGATCGTTCTGCTCGCAGTCCTGCTGATCTGGCGCACGCACAACTAGCGCGCCCATGAAGCTCGCCATCCTCAAGGAGCGCCGCGCCGGTGAAGCGCGCGTCGCCGCCACACCGGAGACGGTTAAGAAGCTCAAGGGATTGGGCCTTGAGGTGGTTGTCGAGACCGGCGCGGGCGCCGCCGCGCGGATGTCCGATGCGGACTACACGGCGGCCGGGGCTTCCATTGCGCCGGATGCAGCGACCGCGCTTCGCGATGCCGACATCGTGTTCAAGGTGCGCGGACCAGAGCCCGCCGAAATCGCCGCGATGAAATCCGGCGCCGTGTTCGTGTCGCTGCTGGCGCCGTTCGCGGAGCGCCCCGTGATCGAGCAGTTGGCGCAGCGCGGCGTCGTCGCGTTCGCCATGGAGTTCATCCCGCGCATCAGTCGCGCGCAATCGATGGACGTGCTGTCGAGCCAGGCCAATCTCGCCGGCTACAAGGCGGTGATCGATGCCGCCGCCACCTTCGGCCGCGCCTTCCCGATGATGATGACGGCCGCCGGCACCATCGCCCCGGCGCGCGTGTTCATCATGGGCGTGGGCGTCGCCGGATTGCAGGCGATTGCCACGGCGCGGCGGCTGGGCGCCATCGTGACGGCGACGGATGTGCGCCCGGCCACGAAGGAACAGGTCGTCTCGCTCGGCGCCAGCTTCGTGGCGGTCGAGGACGACGAATTCAAGCAGGCCGAAACCACCGCCGGTTATGCCAAGCCCATGTCGGCCGAATATCAGGCGAAACAGGCCGCACTTGTGGCCGAGCACATCAAGAAGCAGGACATCGTCATCACCACCGCGCTGATCCCCGGGCGCAAGGCGCCGGTGCTGGTGGCCGAGGACATGGTGCAGACGATGAAGCCGGGCTCGGTGATCGTCGATCTCGCGGCCGAGCAGGGCGGCAATTGCCCGCTGACCGAATGCGATCGCGTGGTGGAGAAACACGGCGTCACCATCATGGGTTATTCGAATTTGCCATCGCGGCTGGCGGTGGATTCGTCCAACCTCTATGCGCGCAACCTGTTCAACTTCGTCTCGCTGATGGTGGACAAGAAGACGGGCAACCTCGCACTCAACTGGGACGACGAGATCATCAAGGGCGCCGGCGTCACGCGCGACGGTGCCATCGTGCATCCGAGTTTGAAAGGATAGCCATGGAACTGATCGATCCGTTCATCTTCCGGCTGTCGATTTTCGTGTTGGCGATCTTCGTGGGCTATTACGTGGTGTGGAGCGTGACACCGGCGCTGCACACGCCGCTGATGAGCGTGACCAACGCGATTTCGTCGGTGATCGTGGTCGGCGCGCTGATTGCGGTGAGTGTCGTGGCGCTCGACAGCCATGCCTGGACCTCGAAAATCCTCGGCTTCTTCGCGCTGATCCTCGCATCCGTGAACATCTTCGGCGGCTTC
>DATIYG010000034.1:0-8491 GCA_035517755.1 Rhizomicrobium sp.
AACGTGGCCGCCTCGACGGCCAGGTACTCGCCTTCCGCCAGCAATTGTTCGGCGAGCGAGCTGCGCAGCATCGCATCGTCGTCGACCAGCAATATTCTCTTGGCGCTTGGCATGTTTGGTTTCCCTTTGAGCCGCCGCGCCCTCCCGCCGGCCAGAACTCTACCCTGAAAAATGGCGCAGGTGTATGTGGGAAAGCATGGCCGCGACGGCAAGAAGAAAATCGGCACGAGGTAAAGCCGGCCGCGGCTCGGCCGTCGCCCGCGTGACGGAAGCGGCCATTGCATTGCGGGAAGGATTGCCGGTTGCCATCGAAGATGGCGGTCACGTCATTCTGGCGCGCGCGGTCGAAACACTCGATGAGGAGTCCTTGCGCGAGATGAAGGGCGGCGTCCTGCTGCTCACCCATGCGCGCGCCGGGACCTTGAAGATCCGACTCTACACGCCAGGCGTCGTAGCACTTCCGATAGGCAAGGATGAAACGGTGGACTCGCTGCGCGCGATCGCCGATCCCACATTCGATCTTGCGGAGCCCATGAAGGGCCCATTTGCTGCGATTCGCGAGGATTTGCCTCAAAGTTACGCGGCCTCGGTGAAGCTCGCGAAACTTGCCGGACTGCTTCCGGCAACCATCGCGAAACGCATCGACAAGGCGCCAGCCGATGCGCGCATTGTGTCCGCCGATGACATTCGCAATTACGACAAACAGTCGGTCGAGACGCTCGAGCTCGTGACGCGCGCCCATGTTCCCCTCGAGGGCGCGGAGGATGCGGAGATCGCCGCGTTTCGCGCGCGCGATGGCGGGCCCGAACACTACGCCATCATCGTCAATGCGCCGCCGGCACAGAAGCCGGTGCTGACGCGATTGCACTCGGAATGCTTCACCGGTGACCTGCTCGGCTCTCTGAAATGTGATTGCGGCGAACAGCTGCGCGGCGCCATCGCCGCCATCGAGCAGTCAGGCGGCGGCGTCCTTCTTTACCTTGCGCAGGAGGGGCGCGGCATCGGCCTCATTAACAAATTGCGCGCCTACCGGTTGCAGGATCAGGGCTTCGACACGCTGGAGGCTAATCGGCGCCTCGGCTTCGAGGAAGATGAACGGATGTACGGGATCGCTGCGAAGATGCTGGCGCTGCTCGGCTACAAATCCGTCCGTATACTGACGAATAATCCGGCCAAGGTGGAGGCACTGAAGGCGGCCGGGATCGAGGTGGTCGAGCGGGTGCCGCACCGCTTCGCCGCCACCAGCCACAACGAGGGCTACCTGAAGACCAAGGCCAAGGCCGGCCATCTCTTGTAAGCCGATCCCGAATTGCGTGGCGCAAAAGTCAAACAACTGAGCAGCAGTTGCGGATGCGCTTGGCCGACACACCATTCCTTGTGGGTCCCCGCCCATGGCTGGGACTCGGACCGGGTCCGGCAGGAATTGCCGGACCTCGCGGCAGCGGCTCACGAAAATCCAGGCTTTCTGCGGGTTTTTGGCTGGCAAGCTGTTTGCTTTGTCAGGTGCCAGAGGAGAGCAGAATGCCCGTCCCCAGTTACGCCCAAGGCATCCAGATGTCGTTCCTGAGCAGCGCGACCGCCGCGCGGCTCAAGGCCCATGCCGATCCCAAGAATGCTCCGCCCCAGACGGCCGCCGCCGCCAACAATCTCACCTTCGACGACATGATCGACATCGTGAACCCGCTCCAGCATCTGCCGGTGGTCGGCACGCTCTACCGCAAATGGACGGGCGACGAGATTCGCCCGCTGCCCAAGATGATCGGCGATACGGTCTATGGCGGACCGATGGGGCTTGCCTCGTCGGTCGCCGATTACGGCTTCCAGCAGCTAACCGGCAAGGATTTCGGCGACACGGTCTATGACTTCGTGTTCGGCGACGATACCAAGCCCGCATTGCCGGGCGCCAAGCCGGCAACGGCGCTGGCTTCGAAGGACTCGACGGCGCCGGCGTCCGTCCCCGCCGCGCTGGCGACGAACGTTTCGGACCTGAAGATCTCGCCCGAGCCAAACACGGCGCCACCGGCTTCGACCCAGATTGCATCCGCCGCGCCGAAGCCGCTCAACGCAGACGCTTCCATTCCGACGCTCGATGAAGCGACGTTCGATGCGCTGATTGCATCGATCAATCAGAAGACCAACGGCGACAGCGAATTGAGCCAGCGCGCCGTCAACGCCTATCGCGCGATGAACGCGGCGCCGGCGCCGGCCGCACCGGTCGCGCCCTAAGCCGCAATCTCGCGTTCGCCGAAGATGGCGCTGCCCACGCGCACATGCGTCGCACCGAATTTGATCGCTGCCTCGAAATCGTCGCTCATCCCCATGCTGAGCAGCGGCAGATCGTGCTCGCGCGCCAGCTTCTGCAGCAGCGCAAAGTGCGGCGCCGGCGGCTGATCGACGGGTGGAATGCACATCAGTCCGCGCACCGGGAGCCCGAGTTCGTCGCGCGCGTAACGGATGAAGGCCGGCGCATCCTGCGGCGCAATGCCGGCCTTCTGTGGTTCCTCGCCGGTGTTCACCTGGATGAACAGCAGCGGACATTTGCCGCCCTTCGCCATCTCGGTCTTAAGCGCATCGGCGAGCTTTGGCCGGTCCAGTGTTTCGATGACATCGAACAGCTCCACCGCCTCGCGCACCTTGTTGGTCTGCAACGGCCCGATGAGATGCAGTTCGATGTCGGGATAGTCGCGTTTCAGCTCCGGCCATTTCGCTTTGGCTTCCTGAACGCGATTCTCACCAAAGACACGATGGCCCGCGTCCAGCACGGGACGAATGCGCTCCGCGCCATGCGTCTTCGTCACGGCGACGAGCGTGGTAGAAGGGGCCGGCGCAATGGCCCTGGCGCGCGCCGCTTCGATGCGTGCCAGCACCTGGGCCAACGCATCGGCAGGATTTGACGGTCCGGACTCAGACGACATGGCGGACAGACTAGCGCGAATAATGTTGGCAAGGGCAGCTGCCCGACTCAACGCGCGAAGCGGCAGCGGATTGCCGCCGCTTGTGCTGATGACCGATGACGACCGTCTGTCCGATCCGGCGTCCGCCGCTCTGGCACTTCCGCGAGGCAGCATGGTGATCGTGCGTGCAAAAAAGGATGGCCGACGCGCAAAGCTCGCGGTGCAGCTGCTCGCCATCGCAAGAGCCCAAAACCTCAAGCTGCTGGTTGCCGGCGATGCCGGTCTTGCGCAAGGGATCGGCGCCCACGGCGTACATTTTCCAGAAGCGCGAATGACGGAAGCGGCCGAGTGGCGCGCGCGCCGCCCGCACTGGACCATCACGGTGGCAGCGCATTCGCTGAGAGCCCTTGCTGCCGCACATCGCGCGAAAGCCGATGCGGCACTGCTGTCTCCGGTCTTTGTGACGGCGAGCCATGCCAACGCCGCGGCCATCGGTACGGCGCGCGCGCAAATGATCGTGCGCCAATCGCCGCTGCCGGTTTACGCGCTGGGCGGAATCGATGCGCAAACCGCGCGAAATCTGACCAGTTCGACGTTCGCCGGAATTGCCGCGATCGGCGCCCTTATACCTTGACCTCGAAGTAGAGGAATCCGGCGTCGAGCGTCACATCGCGCTTGCCGTTGAAGAACGTGCCGTCGCTGCGGCCGTAATCGAGGTGCTGATAACCGCCGACCAGTTGCAAATTCGAGGTCACCGCGCAGCTGACCGATGGTTCGTAGCCCTTTATCGTCAGCTGCGGCATCCCCGGCACGCGGCCCGCGATTCCATTCGAATATTCGAATCCAACCTGCCAGGCGCCGTTCGAGTAGCGTGCCGTGGCGTGAATGGCATTCGTGTTGCCGTGCGAGAAACTCTGATCGGGATCGAACGTGTAGCCGCGCGATTCGCGATAGGCGCCGCCGAACGCGAGCAGCGCGCCATGCGGCAGCTTGTAGTCGAGCTGCGCGCCGATCGCCCAATCGAGCAATCCGCGATGCTGCGGCGTGCGGTCGTCGATGTTGCCGTGCGCGATACCGGCATAGGCGTGCAGGATCCACTTGTTCCAGCCATGCACATAATTCGCGCCGGCCTCCACGATGTCGTGCTGATGGTTCGGCGCGTGCTCGGCATGCGAGAAGAAGGGCACGCCCTTTGTCTCGCCCGGCGTGAAGGAGATGCCGACCTGCAATTCCACGAGGCGCGGCGAGTAGTACGAGATCTTCGCGTTGTTGGCGCTGGCGAACACGCCGGTGCGCACCGAGAAGATGTTGGTGAAAGCCTTCTTCGTGCTGGGATCGATGAAGAAGGTCACGTTGGCATCGTCGATGGCGGGCGGTCCTGCCACCAGCGGCCCCGTCACTTCCAGCGAATAGGCGGCGCCGTCGGCCTGCCCGGCTTCGAGGCGTCCATAGGCCGTCTGCAGATAGACGTAGGCCTTCTCGACGAACCGGTCGCCGTAGTTGTCGCCCGCCAACCGGTCGTGGTGGACGAGAAACGACGTCTTGACGCCCAAATTCCAGCCATTGTCGAAATTGTGCTCAATCTCCGGCTGCACCAGCGCGGCCGCCGTCAAACCGTCGCGGCTGGCGCCAGCCGGTTCGCGGCTCGCGTAGGCGGCGCCATAAATGTCCACCGGAACCGTGAGGAGCGAATCCGCCACGGTGAAGCTTTGTCCCGGCACCGACCAGTCGAGCAAGGTTGGTGGCGGGCCGTCGTCGTTGGCGCCTGCGGCAAGCGGAAGCAGCAGAAGAAGGCCGGCTGCGGCGGCACCAATTCTCTGTGCCATGTCCCCTACCCGAGGCCCCCCTCGTGATACTCGCACAACAGAATTAACGCGCCGTCACAAGAGCTTCGCGTTGTTGCGAAGCAGTCGGAGCGTCAGTATAAGCCCTGCCGGGGGACGATCCGGTGTGCTTCGCGCGCCACAGAAGGGCAAAGACATGTTGGTGCGAATTTGGGCCGTCCTGCTGACCAGCCTGTTCCTGGTCGCCTGCGGTGGCGGTGACGATGTGGTGGACCAGATGGACAATTCGGCCGGTTCGACGGCCATTTCGTCCTCCAGCGACAGGGTGACGCTGGGCGTCAACTCCTACCTCTGGCACGCCACGCTCGACACACTCTCCTTCATGCCGCTGCAATCGGCCGACCCGTTCGGCGGCGTGGTGATCACCGACTGGTATTCCAATCCGTCGACGCCCACGGACCGCATGCGGGTGACGGTCTACATCCTTGATCGCCGGCTCAGGGCCGATGGTCTCAAGGTCGCCGTGTTCCGTCAGACCAAATCGGATGCCGGCTGGGCCGACGCCGCTGTCAATCCCGAGACAGCCAACAAGCTCGAGGACGCGATCCTGACCCGGGCCCGCGAGCTTCGGCTTGCGAGCGGTGGTGGAAGTTAGCGGAAACGCGCTGTAAGCCTCATCTGTCCGCCGGGCTCAAGCGCAACGAAGCCGGCGGCAGCGAAGGGTTTTGCGGAGCATGGCGCGCTACAACGCCAGGGAATCGGAGACGCACTGGCAGTCGGTGTGGAACGAGCGCCGCTCGTTCGTCACGCCAAACGATTCCACCAAGCCCAAAAGCTACGTGCTCGAGATGTTTCCCTATCCGTCGGGGCGCATCCACATGGGGCATGTGCGCAACTACACCATGGGCGACGTGCTCGCCCGCTTCCGCCGCGCGCAGGGATACAACGTGCTGCATCCCATGGGATGGGACGCCTTCGGCCTGCCGGCGGAGAACGCCGCGCGCGAAAAGGGTGTAAGCCCACGCGACTGGACCTACGCCAACATCGCGGCCATGCGGCGCGAGCTGCAGCTGATGGGGCTCGCCATCGACTGGTCGCGCGAATTTGCCACCTGCGATCCCGAATACTATGCGCAGCAGCAGAAGCTGATCGTGCAGTTCTACAAGGCGGGTCTCGTCTATCGCGCCGAAGCCGATGTGAACTGGGATCCGGTCGATCACACGGTGCTTGCCAACGAGCAGGTGATCGACGGCAAGGGCTGGCGCTCCGGTGCACCGGTCGAGCGCAAGAAGCTGTCGCAATGGTTCTTCAAGATCACGGCCTACAGCGACGATCTGCTGGCCGCGCTCGAAAAGCTCGACCGCTGGCCCGACAAGGTCCGCCTGATGCAGAAGAACTGGATCGGGCGATCGGAAGGCTTGCGCTTCACCTTCGATCTGTCGACCGGCGAAAAACTCGATGTCTTCACCACGCGGCAGGACACGCTGTTCGGCGCAAGCTTCGTGGCGCTGTCGCCGGATCATCCGCTGAGCCAGAAACTCGCGAAGTCCGATGCGAAGGTTGCGGCCTTCATCGAGCAGTGCCATCGCAGCGGCACGTCGGAAGCCGCGATCGAGGCGGCCGAGAAGATGGGCTACGACACCGGCATCACGGCCACCCATCCCTTCGACGAAACCTGGAAGCTGCCGGTGATGATCGCGAATTTCGTGCTGATGGGTTACGGCACGGGCGCCATCTTCGGCTGTCCGGCACACGATCAGCGCGATCTCGACTTCGCGCGCAAATACAAATTGCCGGTGCTGCCGGTGGTCGTTCCCGAAGGCGCCGATCCGAAAACGTTTGCAGTCGGCGATGAGGCTTACACCGGCCCCGGCAAGCTCGCGAACTCGCGCTTCCTCGACGGCGCGAGCGTGGAGGCGGCGCAGAACGAAGTCGCCTCGCGGCTGGAAGCGAAGGGACGCGGCAAGCGCGAAGTGAATTACCGCCTGCGCGATTGGCTGGTGTCGCGCCAGCGGCCCTGGGGTTGCCCGATCCCCATGATCCATTGCGCCAAGTGCGGCACCGTGCCGGTTCCGGAAGATCAGCTTCCGGTGTTGCTGCCGGACGAGATCAAGTTCGAAAGCGCGGGCAATCCGCTCGTCTCGCACCCGACATGGAAACACACGGCGTGCCCGTCCTGCGGCGGCGCGGCGGAACGCGAGACCGATACCTGCGACACCTTCGTGGATTCGTCGTGGTACTTCGCGCGCTTCACTGATCCGAAAAGCGAAACGCCTGTCGATCGCAAGGCTGCGGATTATTGGCTCCCGGTCGATCAGTATATCGGCGGGATCGAGCATGCGATCCTGCACCTGCTCTACGCGCGCTTCTTCACCCGCGGCCTGCACAAGCTCGGTTATGTGTCGCTGGACGAGCCTTTCGCCGGATTGTTCACACAAGGCATGGTCTGCCACGAAACCTACAAGAGCGCGGACGGCGAATGGCGCACGCCGGATGAGATCGAGAAGCACGGCGGCAAGGCTTACGTCAAAGGCACGAATGCCGAGGTGCGAGTCGGCTCTTCGGAGAAGATGTCGAAATCGAAGAAGAACGTGATCGCGCCGGAGACCATCATCGATCTCTACGGCGCCGACACGATCCGCTGGTTCATGCTGTCCGACACGCCACCGGAACGCGACATCGAATGGACCGACGAAGGTGCGTCTGGCTGCTTTCGCTTCGTGCAACGCATCTGGCGCATGGTGGACGAGGTGGGCGATCTGCCGCCTGCCGGTACGAAGCCGGGTGCCGCAAGCGGCGACTCGCTCGAACTGCGCCGCGCCACGCATCGTGCGATTGCGGCGGTGACCGACGATCTCGAGAACCTGCGCTTCAACCGCGCCGTGGCGCAAATCTACACGCTGACCGGCGCGATTCCCGACAAGGTCGATCCGGCGGCGAAGCGCGAAGCGCTGGAAACATTGGTGCTGCTGTCAGCCCCGATGATGCCGCACTTGGCCGAAAGCTGCTGGCAGCGGCTCGGTCATTCCACGCTGGTGGTCGATGCGACGTGGCCCAAGGCCGATCCCGATCTTGTGCGTTCGGATTCCGTCACCATGGCGGTGCAGGTAAACGGCAAGCTGCGCGGCACCATCGAAATCGCGCGTGGCGCCGACAAGGCCATTGCGGAATCCGCAGCACTGGCGCTGGAACCGGTGGCGCGCGCGCTGGAAGGCAAGCCGCCGAAACGTGTTATCGTGGTTCCCGACCGCATCGTGAATGTCGTCGCATGATTCAGAAGTCTGAAATCGGAAGTCAGAAACCGGAACGCCGGAGCGCGCTGAATTCCGGTCTCCGAATTCTGGTTTCTGCGCTCGTCGTGACAACGACGAGCGCGTGCGGCTTTCATCCGCTCTATGGCGACATCGGCGACAAACCCGGAGCCACCTCGAAGTTCGGTTTCGTCTATGTGCCGCCGATCCAGCTCGAAACCGTCGGCTACGAACTGCGCAACGACCTGCTCGACGATATGCAGGCTGCAGTCGATCCGCAGAACGCTCTCTACGAACTGAAAGTGAATCTGCGCGAGAAGAACGATGCCATCGCCATCCAGAACACGCAGGTGGGTGCGCTTAAGGAAGTCGAGATCACGCGCTACAACTACACCCTCATCTGCAACTACCAGCTCGTCGACCGCAAAACGCTGAAGGTGCTTACCAAGGGCACGGAAAGCTCGCTTTCGGGCTACGACGTGGTGGAGTCGCCCTATGCGACGCAGGTCGCCAAGGAATCGGCGCAAACACACACGGCCGCGGATATCTCGCAGCATCTGCG
>DATIYG010000035.1:0-13591 GCA_035517755.1 Rhizomicrobium sp.
TTTATGCGGGCGACCCATTTTCCTCCCTGACGAAAAGAAAATTGGGTGGCCCGGACAAGCCGGGCCATGACGAATGATTTGGGGCGAGCAACCAGGCATCCGCCACCGTGATATAGATTCGCCATGCCTCTCGTCGTCTTCCTGCGCGGCGTCAATGTAGGTGGCCACCGGACGTTTCGCCCCAGCCAGTTCGCCAAGGATTTGCGCGCCTTCGACGTGGTGAGCGTCGGCGCGGCCGGGACCTTCGTCGTGCGCAAGCCGGGATCGCTCGCAAAATTCCGTGCCGCGTTGCAGGCGATGCTGCCGTTCGAAACCTCGGTGATGATCTGCGAGGGGCGCGATGTTCTGGCGCTGGAAACGCGCCATCCGTTCGGAAGCAAGGCGCCCGAGCGCGACACGGTGCGATTCCTCAGCGTGCTGTCGAAAGCCGGAAGCGTGAAGCCGTCGATTCCGTTCGCACTGCCGGCAGGCGGCGACTGGCTGGTGCGGGTGATTGGGGCCAGCGACCGCTTCGTGTTCGGCGAATACCGCCGGCACATGAAGACGATCGGCTATCTCGGCCAGCTCGACCGGCTGTTCGGCGAACAGGCCACGACACGCAACTGGAACACGGTCGCAGCGATCATGGCCCTTCTGAAGGGTGACGCCGGTCAAGCGAAGCCGGTACGAAAAGCAGACCGCGCCGGCCGGAAGCCGAAATAGTGGTTGCCTCGCCCCTCCCTCCGGGCTGCACGCAGGTCCAATGGATTCTCGCGCGCCGCAGCGGCTAAAGCGGCTGAGGCAAAGAGTGAGTCGGTAAGCCATGACGACCTGGGAATATGGAATCGATACCCTCGGCAGCGATCTGAATGACATGAAGGAGCTTCTTGGACAGCGCGGCATGCATGGGTGGGAACTCGTGTCGCTCCTTCCGGTCAAAAGCACCCATCCGTTCATTGCCGTGTTCCGGCGTGAGGCGGATTCCGCGCTGGGCGCTCCAGATGCCGGGACCAGGCCTGCACCGGCCGCGCCAGGTGGCCCGAAACACTGACGTTAGGGTGCGCTCGACAGCGCCACGCTGGTCAAATCGCAACCTTGTGCGGATCGCCCGCGTTACCGGGAGCAAGATTGTTTCTGGGGCGCGCAAGATCGGGAGATCAGCATGGCCAGAAAGTATTCGCGCAGCGCCGGCAAAGAGGTAAAGCGCGCGATGCACAAGAAGAAACGCGGCACGCTTCGCAGAGGCAAAGGCGGCAAGGGCGGCAAGGTGAGAAGCCGCAAGCAGGCGATTGCCATCGGGCTTTCGGAAGCGCGCAAGAAGGGCAAAAAGGTTCCGAAGAAGCGCACAGGCCCCAAGCGGAAGGGCGGCCGCAAGAAGAAGTCCTGACGCGGCTTACAGCTTCAGCATGATGTGACGCGGCACGGTGTAATCCTCCAGCGCGTACGTCGAGAGGTCCTTGCCGTAGCCGGATTGCTTCAGTCCGCCATGCGGCATCTCGTTCGTCAGCATGAAGTGGCAATTGATCCAGGTGCAGCCATAACGCAGGCGTGCCGCCGTCTGCATTCCGCGCGAAAGATCGCGCGTCCAGATGGAGGAGGCTAGGCCATAATCGGAATCGTTCGCCCAGGCGATGGCCTCTTCGGTATCGGAGAACCGCGTGACCGAAATCACCGGCCCGAACACTTCGCGGCGCACGATCTCGTCGGATTGCGTGGCACCGGCGACGATCGTGGGCCGGTAATAGAATCCGTTTCCCTTCGGCGCCTCGCCGCCCGTCGTGATCTCGATGTGTTTTGTGGCTTTCGCGCGATCGACGAAACCTGACACGCGTTCGCGCTGACGTTCGGAAATCAGCGGCCCGAGTTCATTTTGCGTGTCATCGGCTTCGTTGAACTTGAGTGACGACGCAGCGGACGACAGATCGGCGACGAGATTGTCGTACAGCCGGTCGCTGGCGTAGACGCGGCACGCCGCCGTGCAATCCTGTCCCGCATTGTAGAAGCCGAAGGTTCGCAAGCCCCCAACCACTTCTTCGAGGTTCGCGTCGTCGAACACGATCACAGGCGCCTTTCCGCCGAGTTCCAGATGCGTGCGCTTCAAGGTGGCCTGCGCGGCCGCGATCACCTTGCGCCCCGTTCCGACATCGCCGGTGAGCGAAATCATCGCCACCCGCGGATGGTTGATGAGCCGGTTGCCGACCGTGGCGCCGCGCCCTGCAATGATGTTCGCTACACCTTCGGGCAGAACCTCCGCCAGCGTGCGCGCCAGCTTCAGTGCCGTGAGCGGCGTCTGCTCGGATGGCTTCAGCACGATGGCGTTGCCGGCGGCGAGCGCCGGCGCGAGCTTCCACGCCGCCATCATCAGGGGATAATTCCACGGCGCGATGGAGGCGATAACGCCGACCGGATCGCGACGGACCATGGAGGTGTGACCAGCCAGGTATTCGCCGGCCAGCGGTCCGTGCATCGTGCGCACCGCTCCGGCGAAGAAGCGGAAGCAATCGGCGATGGCGGGGATCTCGTCGGCCAGCACCAGATGGAGCGGCTTGCCGCAGTTGAGAGATTCGAGGTCTGCGAAGGTCTCAGCGTCGCGTTCGATCGCGTCGGCGACCTTCAGCAGCGCCGTACTGCGCTCGGCCGGCGTGGTGCGCGACCACGATTCGAATGCGCCAGCCGCCGCTTCAACCGCAGCATCCACCTGCGCGTCCGAGGCTTCCGGCAATTCGACAATCAGCTGCCCGTTGCGCGGATTGACAATGCGCTCCGCCGCCCCTTGGCCAGCCCCGAATTTGGTACCGATGAGAAGTTGCGTATCCATTGTTGCCCCGGCTCGCGACATCCCCTTCTACCCTCGTTGACGCAGCAACGCGACCGGTTGAAAGATCGCGGTGCGGAGTAGGGGCTGGGCTCATGGATGCTATCAACAAGGATGCCGACAGCGCGCAGCTGGCGGCGCTGGGCTACACGGCAAAATTCGACCGCTCGATGAGCGTGTGGGAGAATTTCGCGCTCGGCTTCACCTATCTCTCTCCCGTCGTCGGCGTCTATTCCGTGTTCGATCTGGGCCTGTCGACCGGCGGGCCGCCGATGTGGTGGTCCTACTTCCTCGCTGCCGCTGGACAATTCCTTGTCTGTCTTATCTTCGGCGAAGTGGTGTCGCAATTCCCGATTTCCGGCGGGCTTTACCCCTGGGCGCGGCGGCTCGTCGGCAAGCGGTGGGCCTGGATGGCCGGCTGGATCTATGGCTGGGCGCTGTTCACGACCATCGCCGCGGTGGCCGTCGGCGCCGGGCCGTTCCTCGCCACCTTGCTTGGCTTTAGCGCGACACCGCTGATCACCACCGCGGTGGCGCTGGGACTTGTGGCGCTGTCGACCCTCATCAATCTCGCCGGCACCAAGCTGTTGGCGCGCGTCGCGATGTTCGGATTCCTCTGCGAGATCGTTGGTGCCATCGTTGTCGGCGGCTACCTGCTCGCGTTCCATCGTCACCAGCCGCTGTCTGTGGTGACGAACAGCTTCGGCATTGGAGCGGATACCTCCTACTGGCCATACTTCCTGGCTGCGGCCGTCACCGGTCTCTTCACCTGCTACGGCTTCGAGGCGTGCGGCGACGTGGCGGAAGAAACGCCGAACCCCGGCCTCTCCATCCCCCGTGCCATGCGCATGACGATCTATGTCGGCATGGCGGCGGCGGCGTTCGTTTGCCTTGCGCTGATCCTTGCGCAGCCAGACATCGCTGCCGTGATCGCCGGCAAGAACACGACGCCGGTGGAAACCGTGCTGTTGTCCGTATTCGGTCCGCTTGGTGCGAGGCTGGTCGTCGCCGTGGTGATGGTGTCGTTCATGTCCTGCATCCTGTCGCTGCAGGCGGCGACCTCCAGACTTGTCTTCGCCTACGCGCGTGACCGCATGATCGTGGCCAGCGACTATCTGTCGGCCATCTCGCCCCACACCCATGTTCCGGTGCGGGCGCTGGTGCTGTCGGGCATCGTGGCGGGCGCGATCGTCTGTCTCGGCTATTTCTTCGCCAACGCCATCGCCACCATCGTGAACTCCGCCATCATCGGCATCTATGCAGCATTCCAGATGATCGTATTCGGCGCGCTTCTGGCGCGAGCCCGCGGCTGGAAACCCGCTGGCCAGTTCCGCCTCGGCGCCTGGGCCTGGCCGGTCAACATCGTGGCGCTGATCTACGGTGTCGGCGCGCTCGTCGACATGTTGTGGCCGCGCACGCCGTCGGCGCCGTGGTACATCGACGATGCCATGGGTGTGACCTGGCTCGTCATCGTGGGCTTGGGCGCATTCTATATGTTCGTTGCGCGGCCGTACGACGTTGGAACGGCGCCGGCAGGCGATGCGTGGAAGCTTGCGAAGGCTTGACGGTTTCGCTGCCCGCTAAAATCCAACACGAAGTCTCGACGATCTTATCCATCGTGCATGCGGCTCTGAATCGAATTCTCTGAAATCCTTCACGTTGCGTTTACGAGCCTCTTCACGCTTCCGCCGGACATCATTCGACTTCCCCGGCCATCGGCTCACACTCTTCCCTGCCAGAACAATAAGAAGAGGGAGAGTGGCAATGTTCAAGATCGCAATCATTGCGGCCGTTGTGACCTTCGCCCTGACTGGTTCGGCGATCGCGCGAGACAGACATCCATCATCCGGTCTTCAGAAGATCGACCTGCGCAGCAACGATGTGTCAGCCGAACGCGACGCTTTGTGCGCCCATGCGGCTTCCGTCGTTGCACGCACCGGCGTTTCCAACAATCAGGCGCTGTCGCAGGAACAACTGTTCAGCATGTTCCTGCTGATGAGTCTGAAACAGAACGCAACACAACACTCCTGAGTTGGTGTCGGAAAAATCGAACGCACGACGGAAACGTTTCGTTGGTGAGTTCATCGTGCGTGATTTGCCGAATAAGGGTGGCGAGCGCAACGTGACTTGCGCGGGGTGTGATTGGGTGGTGTGCGATGCGGCGAACTTCGAGACTCCTGAGCGGCGCGGCGCTGGTGGGCAGCGTGGCAATGGCGGTAACGGCCTCACAGGCACAAGCGTCTCCCGATTCACAATGGATTATGGACCGCCAGAGCAGATGCTATGTCCTCTACACCGATCAGCAGTTTGCCGACGATGTGACGTGGACGGGCAATTGCGCTGGCGGAACTGCGAACGGTGCCGGCACGGCCACATTCATGCACGGTGGACGGTTCGTCTCCCAGGTCACCGGCAATTTCACGAACGGCGCCGCGACGGGTGCCGTTCGCGTGAACTGGTCGGATGGCGCGCATTTCGAAGGCGACGAGCAGTCGGGCCGATTCAACGGACAGGGCGCACTCACCGCCGCGACCGGAGATCTTTTCGAAGGCGTGTGGGCCAATGGCCAGTTGAACGGCAAGGGCTCCGTCAAATGGACCAATGGCGATCGCTACGACGGCGATTGGCGTGACAACCGGGCCGATGGTTACGGTGTCCAGATCTGGGCCGATGGTCGCAAATACGAAGGCGCATGGAAGAATGACCTGCCCAATGGGCACGGCGTCCTCACGCGTAAGGATGGAACGGCATTCGAAGGTGATTTCGCCGATGGCGAACCGAAACCCGCAGCCGGAGCGGCAGGCCAAAGCACCCCAACGGCCCCCGCCGCCCAGCAGCAGCCCACCGCGCCGGCTGCGGGCCCTCTTTCAGTTGCGAGTGACGCGCAAGCGGCGGCCGCCTCAGCTCCAGCCAACGCACAGCGTTGGTTCGATGCGCTTGTCGGGCTGAAGCTCCTAGCGGTCGACGGATCGAGCATCGCGCTGTCCGCCACCGATGACGGGCTTTCCCGCCAGCTTGTTTCCGCGAACGGCAACGCCGAGACCACCGACCTCACTTTCGTGAACGCGCGGCAGGGAACAGTCGCCAGCGCACGCGATAAATCGAAGGTGGTCGGCATGTTCCGGTTGAGCGACGTGTCGCTCGATATCGACTACGCCGACGGCCGCACGGAATCGCTGATCGCCAATGCCGGAGGCGGACTTTCGATGGCCAGCCATTCTGCGGATGGCTCGTCGTGCAGCGTGTGGTATCCGGCCGGCCACACGTTCAGCCAGGCCGAACGCGAAGCTGCCGTCGCGGCCTACGCGCATCGCCTGGGCCTCGCCACGCCTGGCGCAAAGAACCTGACGCAATCGGCATGTGCCCAACACGTCGCGGCAGCGCCTGCGCCGGTGCCCGCGCAGCCTGCGGCACCTGCGACGGACAGCAACGCTTCCCACCACGGGAGCAAGAGCAAGCATTCGGCCCGAAACGCGAAAACCGCCGCCGCCGATCAGGTGCTCGATCCAACCCAGCCGATCGTTGTTCGATCGAGCCAGGTGCATCTGATCGACGTGCCGGTGACCGCGACAAGCGTGAACGCGGCCGATCGCGCGTCGCATTGCCTCTCCGTCGATACCGATGGCGCGAGCTGGGGCTTTCGCAACATCTGCGGCTTTCCCGTGCAGTTCGCATGGTGCGTGATGGGTGGCAGCGACGAACGCAATTCCTGCGATGGCGGCGGCATTTCCGGCGCGGTCGCGAGCAATAGCTTCGATGCGCTTTTCGCAGAATCCAATCTGAAGGCGGAGCACGACCTGCGCTGGATCGCCTGCGAAGGCGGTCAGAGCGATGTCACGCCGCGCTTGGTCCGCGCCGATCCGCCAGCGGGGCGGTGCGTCAGAGGGCGCGCCTCATAGTTCACAAAGCCAACAACAGACCAACAACAAGAAGGGGACTCTTATGAGGACGACTATACTGCGAGTAAGCGTGGCTTCGCTGACCTTGCTGGGCCTTACGGGGCAGGCCTTTGCGGGTTGTGCAAATCGCGAAGACCGGATGGCCATGCGGGTCGCCGCCTTGCAACAGGAGCTGATGGTGGCGGCGCTGACCTGCCATGAAACACCGCTCTACAATGCCTTTGTGATTTCCTATCGCGGGGAATTGCAGGCCTCCGATGATGCTTTGAAGTCGTACTTCCAGCACACGGCCGGTGTCGCGGAGTATCACGCGTTCAAGACGCGGCTGGCCAACGAAGATTCGATGCGTAGCATCCACGATGCCAATTACTGTTACGAGACCGGTGCGGCCTTCGAAGCGGCACGCGACGCCCGGTCCCTTTCGTCGCTTGTGGCGCACACGCCGGTGATGATGGATAGCTCCTACGCGTCGTGCGATGCCGATATGGCAGCGGACGATATGCGAGGGCAGCGCGTGGCGTCCTCTCCGGATTCTTCGTCCGATGGTTACGACGCGCCGCGGCGTCACTCGTTCATGCCGGACCACTAGTCATTTCGCCGTCGCAACGCCGTCGAGGAAAATCTCGACGGCCAGCGCGGCGATCCGCTCTGGCTCAACCCGGCCCCCCGGGTCAAGCCAGGTGTGCGTCCAGTTGATCATGCCGAAGTAAAGCATGGCAGCTGGACGCGCTAGCGGACTTGGCCGCCCCAGTGATGGCGCGATCTCGCCTATCAGTTTCTCCACAATCGCGATCAGCTTGCGCTGAATGCTCACCACATCCGCGCGGCGATCCGGCGGCAAATTGTTCAATTCGTTCAGCAGGACCTTGTGACGCGCCGCTGCGCCGACATAGAGCGCGATGAAGGCGAGCGTGATGGCATTTAGTTTGTCGCGCGCGGTGCCTCCGCCCCTGACGATTCGTTCGGCAGCCTCGAGCAACGCGCTGACATGGCCATGCATCACCTCGAAGAGGATGTCCTCCTTCGAGGCGAAGTAGTGATAGATGAGCGACTTCGAGGTGCTGCAGGCGTCGGCAAGATCGGACAGCGAGGCGCCGAGAAAGCCGCGGCTGGCATAGAGTTCCGCCGCCCGTTCCACGATGCGGGTGCGGCGTTCCTCGAAATCCCTCGCCTGGGTCCTTGCCAAGCCTTAGGCCTCCCGCAGTTCGGTTGAAACCGACTGGTCATCCGGTTAATTCATCGAAGATGTCCGTTCAAGCTGAACCGCGAACCCCTGCCCGCAACGATGCGCCCGATCCGAGTATCGATTGGCGGCGGGTTGCCTACCTCGTGCAAGTGTCGCGCGCGCTCGATGAGCTGGAAGAGAAGACCCTCGTTCCGGCGCGCAAGATGTTCTACCAGTTCTCGGCACGCGGCCACGACGTGGCGCAGGTGTTGCTGGGCACGCAACTGACCGGCCGTCACGACGCCATCTGCGGGTACTACCGCTCGCGGCCCATTCTACTGTCCCTCGGCGTTTCGATTGCCGATGCACTCGGTTCCGCGTTGATGCGCGAGGGCGGCTATTCCGGCGGCCGCGACATCGGCACGGTGTTCAACTATCCGAACCCGAACGGACCTTCTGCCTTGCCGATGTGCGGCGGCGTCGGTGCGCAATTCACCCCAACGGCGGGATGGGCGCAGGCCATCGACTATCGTGCCAGGGTGCTGAACGAGCCCGGCTACGGCGCCTCCATCGGCGTGGCGCTTGGCGGCGATGCCTCTGTGGCAACCAACGGATTCTGGTCGGCGCTGACGATGGCCACCGCGCTGAAGCTGCCCATGCTGTTCTACATCGAGGACAATGGCTACGGCATCTCCGTGCCCTCCAATTTGCAGACACCAGGCGCTGACATCGCTGCGAATCTCGCAAGCTTTCGTGGGCTGCGGATCCTCTCCGGCGATGGGACCGAGCCGCAGGAAGCCGCGAGCCTCGTCAAGGATGCGGTCGGCTTCGTGCGGAACGAGCGCGCGCCCGCCCTGCTGCGGCTGACCGTGCCGCGGCTCGAGGGCCACTCGTTCCAGGATACGCAGACCTACAAGTCGGAGGCGATCGTCAAATCGGAATGGGCGCGCGATCCGCTGCCGAAGCTGCGGACCCACCTGTACGACTTGCTTGGCGCGGATTGGGACCGCATTGCCGATGAGGCTCGCCGTGATGTGGCAGCCGCGCTCGTTGACGCAGAGGCGTGCGCGGTGGCGGATCTGTCGCGCACCGCGCGGCACGTGTTCTTCGACGGAGAGATGCAAGGTGCAGGCGGACAATGGAGCGAGGGCTACCAGCCTCCGGCGTCAACCGATGCATCGCTCCGCGAAGGCCAGCGCATCAACATGGTGACGGCAATCCGGCGCGCCTTGGAGCACGAACTCGCCATCAATCCGCGCATGGTAGTGTTCGGCGAGGATGTTGGGCCCAAGGGTGGCGTGCATGCGGTGACCCTGGGCTTGCAGGAGAAATTCGGCGAAGCGCGCGTGTTCGACACGTCGCTGTCGGAAGAAGGAATCATCGGCCGTGCCGTCGGCATGGCGCTGGCGGGACTCGTGCCGGTGCCGGAAATCCAGTTCCGCAAATACGCCGAGCCGGCAGCAGAGCAGCTTAGCGATTGCGGCACCTTGCGCTGGCGTACTAACAACCGCTTCGCTGCACCGATCGTCGTGCGCATGCCGATCGGTTTCTTCAAATGCGGCGATCCATGGCACAGCCAGACCAACGAAGTGCAATTCGTGCACGCGCCGGGATGGAAAGTGGCCGTGCCGTGCAATGCCGAAGACGCGGTGGGATTGCTGCGTGGCGCATTGCGCGGCAATGACCCGGTGATGTTCTTCGAACACCGCAACATGCTCGATGCGACCAGCGCCCGGCGGCCCTATCCGGGCGATGATTTTGTGCTGCCGTTTGGTGTGGCGCGAACGATCCGCGAAGGCGACGATCTCACGATCGTCACCTGGGGTGCGATGGTGGAACGCTGCCTGGAAGCGGCAAGTGAGCATTCGGTGCACATTCTCGATTTGCGCACATTGATGCCTTGGGATCGGGATGCGGTGATCGGGTCGGTGAAGCGCACACGCCGTTGCCTTGTCGTGCATGAGGATCTTATGACGGCGGGCTTTGGCGCGGAGATCGCGGCGGTCGTCGCCAGCGAATGCTTCCTCGATCTCGATGCGCCAGTGTCGCGGCTCGCGATGCCCGACATCCCAAGCCCGCACAATCCAGCTCTGATGGAATGGGCGCTGCCATCCGTGGAAGGCATCGCCGCAAAGATCGAAGATCTGATCGGGTTCTGACCATGGCGACAGACATCCGCGCGCCGGAAGAGCAGGAAGGCACCAAGGCCGTCCTCAAGACATGGCTGAAGAAGGTGGGCGATCCGGTTCGTCTCAACGATCCGATTGTTGAACTCGAAACCGACAAGGTTGCGGTAGAGGTCGCCGCCGAAGCCGAAGGGATTTTGTCGGAGATCGTTGTCGAGGAAGGCGCCGAGGTGGAACCCGGAACGATTCTCGGCCGCATTGCGGATTCTGCTGCGGCGCAGGCCGAGAAAGCGATGGAGTCGAGCGCGGGCATTGCGCCGAAACGGGCGACTGCGCCATCCGCGCGATCATCTCCCGAGCAACTCCCGCCCGGCATTCGCCGCTTGCTGGACGAGCACGGACTGGCGGCGAGTGACGTACCACTGTCCGGCGCACGGCTGACGCGCGAAGACATTCAGGCCGAAGTGGAGCGGCGTAGCAAGGCGCCGGCCGCCGGCGTCACGCGCATTCTGCACGACACGATGAGGCGGCGCATCGCCGAGCATCTGACGCGCTCGATGCAGACCGCGCCACATGTCACGGCGGTATTCGAAGCGGACTTCACGGTCATCGCAGCCCATCGCGCCGCGAACAAGGTAGGCTTTGCGCGGCAAGGCGCTAATCTCACCTTCACGCCGTATTTCGTGGCGGCATCGGTCGCAGCGATGAGAGTGGCACCGGCCGTGAACGGCCGCTGGTACGACGATCGCATCGACATCTATGACGACATCAATATCGGCATCGGCACGGCATTGGGTGAGAAGGGACTCATCGTCCCGGTTATCCATCGCGCGCAGACTCTTTCCCTGCTGGACATCGCAAAGCAGCTGACCGATCTCACCGAGCGCGCTCGCAACAACAAGCTTGGGCAGGAAGATGTGCGCGGAGGGACATTTTCCATCTCCAATCACGGCGTGTCGGGATCGCTGATCGCCGCACCGATCATCATCAACCAGCCGCAGTCGGCGATCCTCGGTGTCGGCAAGCTGGAAAAGCGTGCTATGGTTCGCGACGACGAGGTTGTCATCCGTCCGATGGCGTATGTGTCGCTCACCATAGATCACCGCGCGATCGACGCGTTCCAGACCAATGCGTGGCTCACCAAATTCGTCGAGACGCTGGAGACCTGGGCCTGATCATTTCCTGTGATCGAACACGCGTTTGGCCTTTCCTTCCGAACGCGGCAATGTTCCTGGCGCTTCTACAATTACTCGTGTCGTGATGCCGTATTGCGCTTTCATGCGATGCGAAAGACGGTGTGACGCCTCTTCTGCGACTCCGGAGCTTTCGACTGTGATGCTCAGTTCGTCGAGCGTGCCTTCACGCCGGATGTCGATTCGGTAGTGCGGCGATAGCGCCGCGTCCGAAAGAATCAGCTCCTCGATCTGGCGCGGGAAGATGTTGACGCCCCGGATGATGAGCATGTCGTCGCTGCGCCCCAGGATGTGCGCCATGCGCCGCATCGGAACATCGCCTTCTGGCGGCAACAGGCGCGTGAGATCGCCGGTGCGATAGCGGATGACCGGGACTGCTTCCTTGCTCAGCGAGGTGAGTACCAATTCGCCCTCCTCGCCTTCAGCAAGGATTGCGCCTGTCGTGGGATCGATGATTTCGGGATAGAAAGCATCCTCCCAAACGGTGAGCGCGCCGCGGCAATCGGCTCGCTCCTGCGCAATCCCGGGCCCGAGAACCTCGGACAGTCCATAAATGTCGAGAGCGACGATGCCGAACCGCTGCTCGATCTCGCGACGCAGTTCATCGCTCCACGGCTCGGCGCCGTGGATGCCGATCTCGAGCGACGTCTGGCGTGGGTCGGCGCCCGCGCGTTCGAGTGCCTCGCCCAGTGCAAGCATGTAGGATGGCGTGCAGCAGATGATGCGCGGTTTCAGGTCGAGGATAAGTTGGACCTGACGCTCCGTCTGCCCGCCGCTGGCGGGGATCACCGTACAGCCGAGCGCTTCCGCCCCGCCATGCAGGCCAAGCCCGCCTGTGAACAGGCCGTAGCCATAGGCATTGTGCAGGATGTCTCCCGGCCTGCCGCCAGCGACTAGAATGCAGCGCGCGATCAGGCCGTCCCACAATTCGAGATCGCTTTTCGTGTAGCCGACAATGGTTGGCTTGTCGGTGGTGCCGCTTGAGGCGTGGATGCGGACCAGCCGGTCGCGCGGCACAGCACACATGCCGAAGGGATAGTTGTCGCGAAAATCATCCTTCAGCGTGAACGGAAAATTTCGCAGGTCGTCAAGTGATTGCAAATCAGACAGACTCGGTCCGGCCGCATCGCATTTCGTCTTGTAGTAGGCGGTGTTGTTGTACGCGTGTGCGATCGACCATTTCAGCCGCCGCAACTGCTCCGCTTCCAGTTCGGCGCGCGAAGTAAAGGCCGGCAGGAAGTCGGCCATCAGACAGCGTTCATCGTCAGCAGTTCGTAGGTGGCGACAGTCTCATCCGCCTGGTTGGTGAGCGTCACTGCCCAGCGCACTTCGCCATACTGCTCGTTGCGCTGCGATTTCGATTTCGCAGTGAGCTGCACCTTGATCGAATCGCCGGGCTTTGCCGGCCTGGTGAAGCGCAGATTGTCGAGACCGTAATTCGCCAGCACTGGGCCGGGCGCGGGATCGACGAACAATCCCGCCGCAAAGGACAGCAACAAATAGCCGTGTGCCACCCGCCCGCCGAAGAACGGGTTGGCAGCGGCCGCCTCCTCGTCCATATGGGCGTAGAATGTGTCGCCAGTGAAATGGGCGAAATGCTCGATGTCTTCGAGTGTGATGGTCCGGGGCTGCGTGATGAGAGTCTTGCCGATTTCCAGCTCGCCGAATTTGAGGCGGAACGGATGCGGCGGCTCCCGATGTTCCGGCGAGCCCTGGATCCACGATCCGGTGACGGCACCCAGCATGCGCGGGCTGCCCTGGAGCGCCGTGCGCTGCATGTAATGCATCATGCCGCGCAAACCGCCAAGCTCTTCGCCGCCGCCCGCGCGGCCAGGGCCGCCATGGACGAGCATCGGCAGGGGCGAACCGTGACCCGTCGATTCCTTGGCGCAATCACGATCGACGATCAGCAGCCTCCCATGAAAGGCGCCAGAACCGCTCAGCACGGCGCGCGTCACGGCCGGATCATAGGTGTAGAGTGACATCACCAGCGAGCCGTTGCCCTTGTTCACCAAGCGCACGGCATCGGCGACGGCGTTGTACGGCATCAACGTAGCGACGGGACCAAAGGCTTCCACCTCGTGAACGGCAGTCGCGCGATCGGGGGAATCGCAGCGCAGCAGAACGGGCTCAAGGAATGCGCCCTTGCCGTCGTTTTTGTGCGGATCGCCGGCGACGATGCGCGCTTCCCGAGAAAGTTTTTCGATCTGCGCGCGCACGTCTTCGCGCTGTGAAGTGCTGACCAGCGCGCCCATCTGTGTTTTCTCGTCGCGCGGATTGCCGATAGTCACCTTTGCCAGCCGCTCCTTCAGGGCCGTTTCGGCGGTATCGATGAGATTGGCGGGGACAAATGCGCGGCGGATGGCAGTGCATTTCTGCCCCGCTTTGGCCGTCATCTCGCGCACGACTTCCTT
>DATIYG010000036.1:0-2326 GCA_035517755.1 Rhizomicrobium sp.
TTGTCGGCCAGAAACTGCGCGGCGATGGCGACATTGTTCAGGTAGCAGTAGCCGCCGAACATGTCGGAGGCCGCGTGATGGCCCGGCGGGCGTGCCAGGGCGAACGCCGCGCGCTCACCGCCATGCACGAGCTTCGCCGCCGTCAGCGCGGCGTCGACGCCTTCGCGCGCTGCCGCGAACGTGCCCTTGCCGATCGGCGTCGCGGTGTCGAAGCAGTACGAGCCGAGCTTCGATTCGATGTCGCCGCCGCGGCGGTCCCGCAGCCAGCGCAGCGGAAAGGACGAGGGGATGGCGTCCGCGGTGTCGCGCCAATACATCTTGCGCCATTCGTCGTGGGCGCCGCTGAGGAATTGCACGAACGCGCCATCGTGCACGCGCGCGATGGGCTCCGCGCCGAACGCTTCCGGGGCAAGGATGGGTCCGAGCTTGCGCTGCTCGATGCGTGCTTTCACCCGCTCGACGCGCTCGGGCACTTCGACGGCCGGCGTCAGCCTGCCGCCCTCGAATTCCTCCTTCGGTGCGTGCTGGAGATGGGCACTCGAGTAGACCGTTTTCATCCCGGCATCTGTAGCATGATTGCGCCGATGACAATCACGCCTGCGGCAATCCAGCGCCGAGCCGTCATGCGCTCGCCGAGAAAATGCATGGCCAGCGCCGTGCCGAACAGCACGCTGGTCTCGCGCAGCGCGGCCAGGCGCGCCGTCGCGCCGAACCGGTAGGCGAGCATCGCGGCGCCATACGTCGTGATGGAGAGCAGTCCCAGCACGATGCCCAGCCGCCATTGCCGCCGCGCCTCGATCACCACGGCACGGCCGCGAATGCCGGGGGCCGTCACCAGCACGCAGAAGCCATGCGCGACGAAGAACCAAAGCACATAGGTGAACGGATCGGGGGTCGCGTGAACGCCGGACGCATCGATGAGCGTGTATCCGCCGATGGTGAGGCCGGTGATCACCGCATATCCAAGTCCCTCCGCCGCACCCTTCGTCGCGCGATGCGAAATACCGATGGCGATGACCCCGCCGCACACAAGCGCAATGCCGACCAGCTGCACCAATGGGGGATGTTGGCGGAGAATCAGGATCGTGCCGATCGCTGTGAACAGCGGGCCGGTGCCGCGCGCCACGGGATAAACGGCCGAAAACGCCGCGCTCTCGTAGGACTTGACGAGAAAGAGCTCGTAGATGGCATGAACCGCCGCGGTGCCCAGCAACAGCCAGAGGGCCAGGCCATGCGGCAGCGGCACGAAGAACAGGAACGGGGCAACCGTCACGGCCGAGAACACGCCGATCAGCAGGCGCATGGCGTATTTGTTGTCGGCGCGCTTCGTCAGCAGGTTGACGACAGCGTGGACGATGGCCGAAACAAGGATGAGAATCGTGGCAATCATGGTGGGGCCGCGAGCATCGCGGCAGAGGCAATGTCGGCGCAAGATGCCAATCGCGATCTGATCGGCGCTCCAGGCGGGCGTTGGAAGCTGGCCACGCCGGCGCTCGTCATCGATCTCGATGCGCTGGAGCGCAACATCGCCAAGATGGCGGAGCATGCCCGCGCCCAGCACATCGCGCTCCGGCCGCACGCCAAGACGCACAAATGCTCGGAGATCGCCAGGCGCCAGATCGCGGCCTGCGCGCTCGGCATCTGCACGGCGAAGCTGGGCGAGGCGGAAGCGCTGGCGGACGCCGGCATCGATTCGATTCTCATCACGTCGCCGATTGTGACCGAAGGCGGCATCGCCCGCGCGCTCGCGCTGAATGCTAGGCTCCGCGAGTTGAGAATCGTCTGCGACGATGCGGAGATCGCCACGAAACTCGATGAAGCGGCGCGGGCGGCGGGCCAACGTCTGCGCGTGGTGGTGGACATCGATCCGGGCATGGGACGCACCGGTATCCGCCCCGATGACGGTGCGACGGCACTGGTCGAGCAGGTCGCTAAGTCAACGCATCTCGAATACGCCGGCCTGCAATGTTACGCGGGCCATCTTCAACATCTGGAATCGCCGAACGAGCGCCGCGACAAATCGCTCGCCGCCATGAAGGAGCTCGCCGCGTTTCGCGATCAGCTCGCGTCCCGCAAGCTTGCGCCAGGCCTCGTCTCAGGCGGCGGCACGGGCACGTTCGATATCGACCCGGACGCGCGCACGCTCACCGAGCTTCAGGTCGGCTCCTATGTGTTCATGGATCGCCAGTACAACGACGTTTGGGAGAAGCCGGGCGACAAGCCGCCGTTCGAAACCTCGCTGTTCGTGCAGACCACGATCATCAGCGTGCATCGTGACGGGCTTGCCACCAGCGATGCGGGCCTCAAAGCTTTCGCAACCGATGCA
>DATIYG010000037.1:0-3907 GCA_035517755.1 Rhizomicrobium sp.
TCGTGCTTCTTCCAGATGTGCGGCACCTGCTTGTTCTTCAGCATGCGCAGCGCTCGGGCCACGCGCCAGCGCGTGGAGTGCGGGCGGATCACGTCGTCAATATAGCCGCGTGAGGCGGCGACGAACGGATTGAGGAACCGGTCCTCGTATTCCTTGGTGCGCTCGGCGATGGCTTCCGGATCGCCGCGCTCGTTGCGGAAGATGATCTCGACCGCCCCCTTCGCACCCATCACGGCGATCTGCGCCGACGGCCACGCATAGTTCACGTCCGCCCGCATGTGCTTGGACGCCATCACGTCATAGGCGCCGCCATAGGCCTTGCGCGTGATCACCGTCACCTTCGGCACCGTCGCCTCGGTGAAGGCGAACAGCAGCTTGGCGCCGTGCTTGATGATGCCGTTGTGCTCCTGCGCGAGGCCGGGGAGGAAGCCCGGCACGTCCACGAAGGTGACGATGGGAATGTTGAAACAGTCGCAGAAGCGCACAAAACGTGCGCCCTTCCGGCTCGCGTCGCTGTCGAGCACGCCGGCCAACACCATCGGCTGGTTGGCGACGAAGCCGACGGTCACGCCTTCGATGCGGCCGAAGCCGGTGATGATGTTCCTGGCGAAGGCCTCACCGATCTCGAAGAAATCGCCTTCGTCGGCGACCTTCAGGATCAGCTCCTTCATGTCGTAGGGCTTGTTGGGGTTCTCCGGCACCAGCGTGTCGAGACTCATTTCTACGCGCTGCGGATCGTCGGTCGTCGGCCAGGATGGCGGCTTGTCGCGATTGTTGAGCGGCAGGAAATCGTAAAGCCGGCGGATTTCCTCGAGCGCGACGACGTCGTTGTCGTAGGCGCCGTCAGCCACGGCGGATTTCGTGGTGTGCACCTTGGCGCCGCCCAGTTCTTCCGGCGTCACGTCTTCCTGGGTGACCGTCTTCACCACGTCCGGCCCGGTGATGAACATGTAGCTCGTGTCGCGCACCATGAAGATGAAGTCGGTCAACGCCGGCGAATACACATCGCCGCCGGCGCACGGCCCCATGATGACGGACAATTGCGGCACCACGCCGGACGCCAGCACGTTGCGCTTGAACACCTCGCCATAGCCCGCGAGGCTCGCCACGCCTTCCTGGATGCGCGCCCCGCCCGCGTCGAGCAGACCGATGACCGGCGCGCCGTTCTGCATCGCCATGTCCTGGATCTTGCAGATCTTCTGCGCGTGCGTTTCGGAGAGCGAACCGCCGAAGACCGTGAAGTCCTTGGCGTAGACATAGACCATGCGGCCGTTGATGGTGCCCCACCCGGTGACCACGCCGTCGCCGGGGATGCGGTTCTTCTCTGCGCCGAAATCGGTGTTGCGGTGCTCGATGAACATGTCGAACTCCTCGAAGGAGTTCGGATCGAGCAGCAGGTCGAGCCGCTCGCGCGCCGTGAGCTTGCCGCGCTCGTGCTGGGCGGTGATGCGCTTCTCGCCGCCGCCGGCGCGGGCCCGCTCCCGCCGCGCTTCCAGTTCCTGGATGATGTGCTTCATCTCGCCGCCCGCTGGTGTTCAGGGCCGGAGAGTGTGTGCGCAGGACTCCTGGGTCAAGCCGATTTGGCCAAATTTGGGCTGGCCGTAGAAACTTCATGTTCGGATGCGGCCGCCTTTCGGGCGCCTCGCCAGGTGACATACGCAAAGGCAGCGGCACTGACAGAACCAAGGACCAGTACAGCATAGTTTATCGTTGCGTTGATGAAGCCTCCGCCCTGACTGATTGCGGATTGCGCCGGTGCCTGAAGGGCCGCGAGGTGGACGCCGTAATTCTCCGCCATATTGCTGTAGCCGATGAGCTCGTAAATCGCGGATATAGCGGTCAGCGCGTACAACGCAATTGTTGTTGCGAAGAACCAGCCGGGGATGTGCTTCGCAGCAAAGTAGGTCGCGACAACCAGGGCCGTGGATACCGTCAGCCACCATGTTGATGCCGTATAGGCGAGACTGATCGCGCCATAGTAGGCCTGGATGAAATCGATTTCCTTCATTGCCGCCCCCGACGATTCTAGAAGCCGGACGTTACACCGATTTCGCGACGGGTCAGGAGTCCAGCAATCGGATGAACCGCTCGGCCGCGGTCAGTTCGACGAGCAGGTGGCGGCGGCGCTTCTCGGCCTCGGCATCGATGCCCGATTTCTCGGACTGGAATTTCTCCTCGAGCATCGCGGCATCGAACGCTTCCCCGGCGTCAACCTCTTCCTCCGCCAATGCCAGCGCGAGGATCAGCGAACCGGTAATCGCGGTTGCCGTGTGGAGTGCGGCCAGTTCGAATTCGTCGAAGCGCGAGACAGCCGTTTCCAGTTCGGCAATCGCTTCGGGCGGCTGAGCGACGTGCCGAATGCCGGAACCAACCTTCAGCCGCGCGCCGTAAGTCTCGGCCGCCCAGTCGAGCAGCGGATCCCAGACCTTCGCCTGCCGCGCGACAAGGTCCGGAGGGTCTTCCGAACGATAGGAGAGCAGATCGCTCTTCGCATATTTCACGATCTCGCTTGCCACATGCGCGCGCTCCGGCGTCACCACATCGATGGCGGCGAAGGCGAGCCGGGTGAGCGGCATCGTCTGGGTGTCGAGGGTGTCGCTCTGCTCGCGCCATTCCTCGGCGATGGCTTCGGCCAGCGCGAGGTTCGGCAGCGTCAGCATCACGCGCTTCGGCGTCTTCACCGGCTTTCCGTCGAGCAGGACGATGAAGCCGGCCAGACTGCCCGGCGAGGGCGATGCCGAAACCTCCTTGTAGAACCGCTTCATCTGCAAGCGCTAATGGCTGATCGACTCGAGAAGTTCCACGACCAGAACAAGTCCGCCCGTGGCTAGTGCAATCCAGTTGGTAAGTCTGAGTCTATCACCAATTTCCGTGAGCGCGCCGTCATGCAGGCACCGATAGTGACCAGCCATCAAGAACTTCACGTAGGCGGCACTGGATCGAAGGCTTGTGCTTGGAATGCTTGGCTTACCAAGCTGCTCCCATTGGGTTGGGTGGTTCGCTTGCAAGAGCTGTGTAAAGGACTTCACCCAGACGAAGTACCAATAAAGGTAGACGGCCAACCCGACAAGCAGCGCGGCTGCGATCATTAGGTGAAGCGTAGCGACGGCCACGATGGACGTCACTTTCGGCTCCTGGCCTTACCCAAATTCCGGGCTGCTTCATTGGCGGTAACGGCCGAGCGGCGGAAGCGTGCCGGAACGCGCTCGCGCAAGCCGTCCGGAATGCCGTCATGAGGTCCGAGTTTCGGCACCGGATGATCGGCCCAGTATCCGGCGCCGATTTCCTTGTTGTACTTCGGGTGGAATGGATACCAGTACTGATTGACGAAGCGCGAGCGCTCGCCGCCCACGATGATGACCGCATCCGCATCGCTGTTGTTGAGGATGGCGTGCGTAATGCCGGTGCCGTTGCGCCAGCCGATGAAATCGCCCTCACCCATCGGCGTGATCCAGCCATCGTTCCATGCATCGACACGGCCCGAAACGACATAGACGAACTCGCTCTCGTCGCGTTCGGCATGCGGCCAGCTGGTGCGGCGGCCGGGCTTCAGCACCTGCACCCGCATCGCGATGCGCGAGAAGCGCGCGCGGTTGTCGAAGCGCGCATCCAGCGTCTGATCCTCGTCGCTGTCGGGATAGCGGTTCGCTTTCCTGGTCAGCAGATCGCGCCAATGCGTCACATAATCCGGCACGCCCCGCTTGCGCCCCGCGTGCGATCCCGGCTTGCCGTCGTTGGGGCCGAGCTTCCGCTTCGGCGCATCCTCCCACAGCATGCCGGATTTCGCCAGCTGCTCCTTCAATTCGGGCTGAAGCGGGTGCACGGCGCGCGAATTGCGCCGGAACGCTTCCGTGAACACGAACATCCGCGCATCGGAATCCGAATTGTTGATCAGCGAATGCGCGAG
>DATIYG010000038.1:0-2677 GCA_035517755.1 Rhizomicrobium sp.
GCCGACGCCGCATGGCCGGCCAGGTAAGTCGCAGCTCCCGGCGACACCGGCGGAACATATTTCGCCGCACTCACGCCGCGCGCCTCGTGCTCGAGGATGGCGCGCCCGATCACGTCGTTCGCCTGCGGATGCTGCGGCAAGGTAACCACCACGCCATGCTTGCGGATGATGCCCGCTTTCTCGCCGGCGATCTCCGCGATCGTGTCGCCGAGATACTTTTGGTGGTCGAGCGAAATGTCGGCGATCACCGAGACCAGAGGCTGGACGACATTGGTCGCATCCAGCCGTCCTCCCATGCCGACTTCCAGCACGGCGATCTCGACGCCGACGCTGGCGAAATACTCGAAGGCCATCACCGTCAGCATCTCGAAGAAGCTGGGATGCCAGGGCAGCCTGCCCGCGCGCAGCAACTGCTGCGCCGTCTGCTCGGCGCGCTCGTGCATGGCGCCGAATTCGGCGTCGGAGATTTGCTCGCCATTGACGCGGATGCGTTCGTTGATTCGCACCAGATGCGGCGAGCTGTACAGCCCGGTTCTGTGGCCGGCGGCGCGCAGAATCGACGCGAGCGTCGCGGCCGTCGATCCTTTGCCGTTAGTGCCCGCAATCAGCACGCTGGCGAAGCGGTGCTCGGGATTGCCCAGCGCGCCGAGCATTTCGCGCACATAGCTCAAGTCGAACTTGTGCGACGGCGTTGCGGCCAGCTCGTGGCCGAGCGCGTAAAGCTGCTCCACCGTGCGTTCGTACGACATCCTTGCCCAGATTACATCAAGCTCGCGCTGGCCTCACGTTCGCGGCGCCGCCTGCCGATGTGAACAGCAGCCCATCCCGTGCAGAGACTGGAGACGTATGCGTCTGTTATGTGTGTTGCTGCTCGTCGCTCCCTTATGTGCGCAACAGATCACCCGTGAACCGGCCGACGCTGGCGGAACGTTTTTCGTGGACGGCATCGTCTATCACTACGCCGCGCGCGACAACTGCACCGTGGTGGTGGCGACGCACTCGGTCATCAACCACAAGTTTCTGGCGCTGAAGGTGCGCGTGTACAACGCCGGCCCGCACTCGATTACGGTGAAGCCGGAGGACATCGCGGTCGAGGATGCGAATGCGCAGCGCGGAATGGTCGCCATCAGGGGCGCCGACCTGGCACGCAAAATGCGCAAGCCGCAGAACATGGCGCGCTATGCGGTCAACGGCATCGGAGGTGCGCCGATCGACGGCCCGATCACCAGCGACATGGTGAGCCCGGCATTTCTGGAGATGATGAAGGCGATGTCGGCGCGTGGCAATGGGGCGCCGCCGGCCAAGAGTGTGCTTTACACCGACACGCCGGGCGCGCTTGAGGCCAGCGATGTTGCGGTCGGTCCGGTGGAATGCGATGACGTCTGCCGGCTGCGCAACCGCGAGGCGCAAGGCGCGGATGCGCTGACGCAGCTTCAGCATCCGTCGTCGCCCGATACCGTGGAGCAGTTCGCACTGCTGGCCAACACGATTCCGCCGCGCGCCAACGTCAGCGGCGTGCTCTATTTCCCGCTGGGCAAAGTGGCGGAAGCCAAATCCGACAGCGGGCACGGCAAGAAAGCTGGGCTGGTGCGCGTGACGGTCCCCGTGATGGGCGAGAACTTCCAGTTTGAGCTGCCGGTGGAATAAACAAAATCATGATGAGAGGTGCCCCAGGTTCGCGTCCCATCTTTGGACGCTAACCTGGGCCCCATCCAGGATGGCCCTGGTTAGCCCAAAGGATGGGCGAACCTGGGGCACCGTCCGCGAAGCGATGGAACAAGGGCCAGCCTGACGTCCTATAATCGTAGGTCTCTTCACCACACTCCTGCTTCGCAAAGGCCGTCCGTGAGAAAGAAACTGATTGCCGCCAACTGGAAAATGCACAAGACGCCCGAACAGACCGGCGTCTTCTTCGCCCATTTCCTTCCCATGGTCGCCGACCATAGCCGCGACGACATCGTGGTTTGCCCGCCGTTCATCGACCTGCACACGGCCGTGCAGGCAGCGGCGGGTTCCAGCGTCGCCATCGGCGCACAGAACGTGCATTGGGAAAGCGAGGGAGCCTTCACCGGCGAAATTTCCGCCGCGATGCTGGTCGACATCGGCGTCACTCACGTCATCATCGGGCACTCGGAGCGGCGGGAATATTTCAACGAGACCGATGACACCGTCAACCGCAAGCTGGAGATGGCTCTGGAATCCGGACTGACGCCGATCGTGTGCGTCGGCGAAGTGCTGGAGGAGCGCGAAGCAGGTCTGACCGAAGACGTGCTGCGCCGGCAATGCACGCGCGCCTTCGCCGGCATCTCGGCCCGCAAGGCCGGCAAGCTGGTCATCGCCTATGAGCCGTGCTGGGCGATCGGCACGGGCAAGACCGCGACGCCGCAGATGGCCGCCGACGCGCATGCGGTGATCCGGCATGAAGCCGCCAAGGCCTTCGGCGACGTCTTCGGCGACAACCTGCGTATCCTGTACGGCGGCAGCGTGAAGCCGGAAAATGCTAAAGCCCTGATGTCGCAGGAAGAAATCGATGGCGCACTCGTCGGCGGTGCCAGTCTCGATCCCAAGTCGTTTGCGGCGATCGTGAAGTATTAGAAGAACAGCCGTCAGCATTCAGTCGTCCTCGGTTTGGTGGCCCAGGTTCGCCCTTCTTTTGAGCTAACCTGGGTTCGACAAC
>DATIYG010000039.1:0-4676 GCA_035517755.1 Rhizomicrobium sp.
TATCGTTCATCCTCGCCTGTTCGATGGGGCGCCACAAGGCGCATTCCCGCTGCTTCTGTTGTGGGAGCAGGCCATCGAGCGCGGAAGGTTATTCGGCATGCGACTCGACGGCGTGTGGATGCATGTCGGCACGCCCGAAGCCCTCCACGAGGCCGAAGAGTTCCTGGCCGACATCGCCTTGGGCTGATCATGACGGCGAACGTCTTCACCATTCCGGCGAGCGCTCCCTTCGCCGAAACGTTGGCGCGCGAGTTGATTGCACGCACCGGCGCGAAAGACGATCCACTGGCTCTTGCCACGGCCACCATCTACCTGCCGACGCGGCGTGCGGCGCGCAGCCTGAACGATGCTTTCGCAAAATTGCTGAGCGGGGCCGCACTTCTGCCCGAAGTCCGGCCGCTTGGCGACGTCGATGAGGATGAGCTCCTGTTCGACACATCGTCCGAGCCGCTCACGTTGCCCCCCGCAATATCGCCGCTGCGCCGGCGGTTGCTGCTCGCCACGATGGTGCGCCGCTGGAGCGACAGGCATCGGGACGGCGCGATCAAGTTCGCGCAGGCTTCGGCGCTGGCGTCTGCGCTGGGCAATTTTCTCGACGAGGCGGAAACTGTCGGTCTCGATCTTGCGAAGGTCGACAAGCTCGTCACCGGATCGCTCGCCGCGCATTGGGCTGACGTGCGCGAGTTCCTGAAGCTCTTGCGCACGGAATGGCCGGATCTCCTGAAGGCCGAACGCGCGATGAACTTCGCCGAGCGCCGCAATCTTGCGCTGCGCGGTCTTGCGAAGCGGCTGGACGAGTCGCCACCATCCGGCCTTGTCGTTGCGGCGGGATCGACCGGCAGCATTCCGGCGACGGCCGAGCTCATCGCAGCCATCGCGCGACTGCCGAACGGATTGGTCGTGCTGCCGGCACTCGATCGCGAGCTGGACACGGCGAGCTGGGAAACCCTCGATCCCGGCCATCCGCAATTCGGCCTGAAGCAGCTTCTCGATCACCTCGCGCTGTCGCGCGAACAGGTTCGCGATCTCGTTCCCGCGGCGATGCCGGAACGGGAATTCCTGCTGCGGGAAACGCTCCGGCCTGCCCCAACGACGGATGCCTGGCGAAAGATTGCTGAGCATGGTGCATCTCCCATATCCGGTGGGTTGAACGGATTGTCGCTGATTGAGGCGGCCCATCCCGGCGAAGAAGCGGCCGCCATTGCGCTGGCGCTGCGCCATGCGCTCGAGCCAGCGAAGGACTCGCCGCCCCAGCGAGCGGCCCTGGTCACGCCCGATCGCGGTCTTGCGCGACGCGTGGTCGCCGAACTCAAGCGCTGGAATATCGACATCGACGATTCCGGCGGCCGCAAACTTTCGCAGACGCCACCCGGCGTGTTCCTGCTCTTGCTCGCAGAAGCAGCCGTGGCGCAATTCGCGCCGGTTCCCCTGCTCTCCCTGCTCAAGCATCCGCTGGCCGCAGGCGGACAAGCGCCGGCAGATTTCCGCCGTCGCGTGCGGCAGCTCGATCGGCTTTGCCTGCGTGGCCCGCGGCCAGATCCTGGCATTGCCGGCATTCGCGCCGCGATCGACGCCGCGCTGGTTGAAGCCCGCAAGCGCGAGCGGAAATACGCCATCGACCGGATTTCCGAGCTCGCATACTGGTTTCAGCCGGTCACGGCGATGCTCTCGGATTTGGAAATTGCATTCGCCGAGCCTGAAGCAGACTTGCCGGCGCTTCTGGATGTGCACGTCGCCGCCGCGGAAGCCTTGGCAACAAGCGACGATCACAGCGGCCCATCGCGCTTGTGGCGCGGCGGCGATGGGCAGCTTGTGGCCGAGTTCGCGGCCCGGCTTCGCAAGGCGTCCGACGAACTGCTCCAGATCGAAACGCGATCCTATCCGCATTTCCTGCGCGCATTGCTGGAAGATGAAACATTCCGTCCGCCGTATGGCGGTCATCCGCAGCTTGCGATCCTAGGTCCGCTGGAAGCGCGCCTGCAGAGCTTCGATCTCGTCATTCTCGGCGGGCTGAACGAGGGCGCGTGGCCGGCCGCACCGGCAGCCGATCCATGGCTGTCGCGTCCCATGCGCCAGCAGCTGGGACTCGACTCGCCGGAACGGCGCATCGGTCAGGCCGCGCATGATTTTGCGACGCTGGCCGCCGCGCCGCGTGTCATTTTCACGCATTCGCTAAAGACGGATGGCACACCGACCGTTCCGTCGCGCTGGCTGCAGCGGTTGCAGCAATTGATCGCGGGATTGGGGCTCGCAGATCGCATCAAGCCGCAGACAGACTACGCCACATTCGCATCCATTCGCGACGATCCGGATGTCCGCGAAGAGCCGATGAAACGGCCGCAGCCACGCCCGCCCGTTCCGCTTCGCCCGCGCAGCCTTTCCGTGACCGAGATCGAAACCTGGGTGCGCGATCCCTACGCGATTTACGCCAAGCATGTTCTCAGGCTGGAGCCGCTCGATTCCCTCGATGCGGAAATCGGTCCGCTGGAACGCGGCAGCGCGATCCATGCCGCGCTGGAACAGTTCATTGAAGAACTCTCCGCCAATCCGCAAACCAACGAAGACCGCCTGATCGCGATCGCGAACGATGTGTTTGCTGCCGCCAATCTGCCCAAGGGAACGATCGCCTTGTGGCTTCCGCGATTCATTCGTGCGGCACGCTGGTTTGTAGGCGAGGAGAACAAGCGCCGCACAGCAGTGCGAACGTCGCATCTGGAAATCAAGGGCAACACTGGTTTCCCGGGGCCGGCCGGCGAGTTCAAGCTCCGCGCACGCGCGGACCGCATCGACGAACTGCAGGACGGCAGCGCCGCGATCATCGACTACAAGACCGGATCGTTGCCCAAGCCGCCGCAGGTCAGGGCGATGCTGGCTCCGCAATTGCCATTGGAAGCGCTGATCCTTGCGGCCGGCGGCTTCGAGGAAACGCCGGCGCTGACAGCGTCCGAACTGCTTTACATCCGGTTCGGCGGCGGTGCCGAACCCGGCGAACTTCGTCCGCTTCCGGATGCGCCTGGTCTGGTGGCGATGGCGCGGGAGAAACTCCTCAAACGTATTCTGGATTTCGACGACGAGACGACGGCTTACCTGCCACGCGTTGCGCCTTACCGCACCGACATCGACGGCGATTACGATCACCTGTCGCGCGTGCGCGAATGGTCGCTGATCGGTTGGGAGGAGCCGGAGGAATGAGCACCATCCTCCACGATCCGCTCAAGGCCGCCGATCCGCAGCGCTCGGCCTGGGTCTCCGCCAATGCCGGCGCCGGCAAGACGCACACGCTTGCCAATCGTGTGACGCGCCTTCTGCTCGATGGCGCGCGGCCGGAGCGCATCCTGTGCCTCACCTACACCAAGGCCGCCGCCGCCGAGATGCAAACGCGTCTGTTCAAGCGGCTCGGCGAATGGGCAATGATGGACGATGCGAAGCTTGCGGCGAGCATCGCCGAGATCGGGGCGCCTGCCCTCGACTCCGAAGGCTTGAAGCGTGCGCGCCGTCTGTTCGCGCTGGCGCTGGAAACGCCGGGCGGCCTGCGCATCCAGACGATCCATGCGTTCTGCCAATACCTGCTGGCGCGTTTCCCGCTGGAGGCGCGCGTGCCGCCCGGTTTCCGCGTGCTCGAAGACCAGACGGCGCGTGACATGATCGCAGACGCGCGCGCCCGCGTCCTGGAACGCGCCGGGTCCGGCGATGACAAGCTCGCAGCCGCCGTGGCACACCTCGTCACCGAGACGAGCGAATTTCGCCTCAATCAGATTCTCGACGCCGCACTGGGCAATGACCGCAAGAAGATCGAGCGTTTCTTCGCGGAATTGCCCGATGGCGAGCATGCGCTTGGCGACGCCATGGCCCGCGCGCATGGCGCAACGCCGCGCATGTCCGTCGACGCAATACGAAAACAGTTCTGCGAGCTTGCGGAAGACGAACGGGAAGAACTTGGCCGCGTTGCAAGCTGGCTCGAGACGGGTTCCGCGAAGGACAAGGAAGCCGCGGCCAGACTGCGCAAATTCCTGGAGGCCGCACCGGACGATCGTTACGGCTTCGTCAGCCGCGTGGTCCTGACAGGGGAAGGTGAGCGGCGCAAATCGCTGGTGACGAGGAAACTCTCCGACTCCAAACCTGCCCTCGCCGCGTATCTCGACAATCTCGCCGGCCGCTTCGTGGAAACCGAACATCGTTGCCGCGCGGCTCGCGCTGCCTTGCTCGCGGGCGCGGCGCTCACCCTGGCCGACGCGGTTCGCGAAATCTATGCGGCCGCGAAACGCTCGGCGGGGTTTCTCGACTACGACGATCTGATCGGCGCCACGCTCGACCTGCTCGACAAATCGGATGCCGCCGCATGGGTGCTCTACAAGCTCGATGGCGGCATCGATCATGTCCTGATCGACGAGGCACAGGACACCAGTCCCGAGCAATGGCAGATCGTGCGCAAGTTGACCGAGGAGTCCGTTTCCGGAAGCGGCGCGCGCGACCTGTTCGACAAGCCCCGCACCATCTTCGCCGTCGGTGACGAAAAACAGTCGATCTTCAGCTTTCAGGGCGCCGATCCGGCGGCGTTCGAAACCAACCGGCAGTATTTCGCCGGCCGCGTCGGTGCGGGCTTCGCTGATGTCAGGCTGAAAGAGTCGCGCCGATCCGCTCCCGAGGTGTTGAAATTTGTGGACGCGGTTTTCTCC
>DATIYG010000040.1:0-11775 GCA_035517755.1 Rhizomicrobium sp.
GGCAATATCCAGGCGTCGGACCATGGCTCGGTCATTCTCTCCGCCTCGAATGTTTCCAACGACGGCGTGATCCAGGCAAATCTCGGCACCGTGGTGCTGGGCGGCGCCGATGCCTTCACCGTTGATCTCGCCGGCGACAACCTCATCCGTTACCAGGTGACGACGCCCGTCTCGCAGACGCCGAAGGATGCGAACGGATCGCCGGTTGCCGCGCTCGTCGCCAACTCGGGGACGATCCAGGCCAATGGCGGCCGCGTGCTGATGACCGCGCGCGCGGCGCGCAGTGTCGAGAACAGCGTCATCAACAACACGGGCATGGTCGAGGCAACCAGCGTCTCGTCGCGCAATGGCGAGATCATCCTCGACGCCGGCGACGGCGGCACAGTCGACGATTCCGGCACGCTTGACGCATCCGGCAAGGCTTCCGGCCAGACCGGCGGTTCGGTGACGGTTGCGGCGACAACGATCAACGTGGCCGACGGCGCGAAGATCGACGCCTCCGGCGATCGCGGCGGCGGTCAGGTTCTCATCGGCGGCGGACTGCATGGCAAGGGCTCCATGCAGCACGCCATCACCACCAACATCGGAAAGGCCACAATCGTGGCCGACGCCATCACGCGCGGCAATGGCGGCACGGTTGCAGTGTGGTCGGACGGCAGCACGCAATTCTCCGGCACGATCAGCGCCAGGGGCGGAGCGTTGAGCGGCAATGGCGGCTATGTCGAAACCTCCGGCGGCAAGCTGAACGTCGATCCCGCCGCGCGCGTGATCACCACCGCGCCGCATGGCGTGACGGGCAACTGGCTGCTCGATCCCGAAGACATCGACATCATCGACGGTGGCGGGGATGGGATCGACGGATCGAACATCGATCCGCAGACTATCATCAACGCACTCGCCGATACCAATGTCGAGCTTGAAGCGACCAACAACATCACCATCGACAGCGATGTTATCTACAACAGCGGCAACACTTTCACGATGCTGGCCGAAGGCAGCATTTATGGCTATGCCAGCGTGCAGAACAGCGGCACCGGCAACATCAATCTCATCGCCGGCTGGGACGGCGTGACGACCGATCTCGGCTCGCTCACCAATCCTGGCGTTTACGGCAACAATGACGGCAGCGTGTTCATCGGCACCGAAGGCGCGCACGGCAACGTGGCCATCGGCAGTTTCGGCGGCGTGACCACGGCGGCCGGTGCGGCAGTGGTTGTGGAATCAGATGCGGGCTACGCGCAGCTTGGCTACGCCGGCGCGGGCCAGGGCGATATCAACGTGTTTGCGACAACCGCAGTGGCCGTGCTGGCCGATACGACCCAGCCCGCGATCATCGGCAATGGCGGCATTGGCGTCGGGGGCAACATCAGCGGGAATATCGACATCGAATCCGGCGAAGAGGTGCTGGTGTCGTCGAACGCCGATGAGGGGGACAGCCGCGTGCTGGCGGCCATCGGCAATGTCGGCGGCGCGGAATCGTCCGAAAGCGGCGACATCACGATTAATTCGACCGGCGTCATCGGGGTGGATGCTGCCGGCATCGGCTCCGAGGCATGGATCGGCAACCTCGCCTATTCCGGCACGACCGGCGGCGCGACCGGCAACATCACGCTGAACACGGGCGAGCTGCTTCTGGATGCGGAAGGCGACGGCTCCTTCGCGACGATCGGCGACGGCGGCCACTTCACCAACAGCGGAACGACGGGCGGCGACATCACCATCAACGCGGCCGAACTCGATATCCTGTCGCAAGGGGCCGACAGTCAGGCCCGCATCGCGAACCTCGGCGCCGGCAACGTGGTCGGCGACTACAACATCACGACCTTGGGAGACATCAATCTGCTGGTGAATGGCGGCGCGCTGGCCGCCATCGGCAACGGCGAAGGTGGAACAGGAACGACCAGCGGCACGATCAACATCAACGCCGGCGGCAACATCACGCTCGACGCCGAAACCGATGCGGGGAATGCCCGCATTGCTTCCGGCGGGGCGCCGGACTCCGATATCAACGTCACCGCCGACGGCAACATTTCGCTTCTGGCGAACGGCAACACCAGCAGCTCGTTCATCGGCGGACTGGGGGGCTCGGAATCAGGCAACGTGAGCGTGACGTCCAACCATGGCGCCATCATGCTCGATGCGGCCGGCGATAATTCGCTCGTTTACATCGGCTCGACCACCAACGGGGATGCGACGGGCAGCCTGCTCGGGAACATCACCATCACCGCCAACGATTCCGAAAACGGCGGCGTATCGCTGATTGCGAGCGGCGCCGGCTCCGTCGCCCAGATCGGCAATGGCGGCGTCGGCTCCGTCCAGACACAGGCCGGCGGCAACATCAGCATCCTCGCCACTTCGCTGGACATCGAGTCCGACAACGAGAATGCCATCGCCATGGTCGGCAACGGCGGCGCCGGCAGCACCGGCAATGTGACCGGCGACATGGTCCTCAATATCGCAGGCTCGACCAGCATAACGAACAATGGCGGTCTGGCCTGGATCGGCAATGTTGCCGGCGAAGGCTACAACGAAACCGGCAACGTCACGCTGCTCACCGGCACGCTCGATGACGACAACGACGGCCTCGACTTCACCGCCGACCTTGGCTTCAACGACAACACGGGCGGCAATGTCACGATCGGCGTGACTGGTGAGGGCAATTCCGTCCTGAACACCGGCCTGCTGCAGATCTCCAGCCCGCACACCTTCACCTTGATGACGACCGGTGGCCTGACTTTCGACGGCCAGATCGAGAACGCCGGCTCGGGCGACATCAACCTCATCACGGGCTGGGATACCGGTGTGGTGAGCCGGCAGGATGTGATCGGCACGGACGCCAGCTCGCTGGTCAATCTCTTCACCAGCCGCGCCGGATCCTACGGCGCCAACAATGGCGACCTCACGATCGGCGGCGGTGACAATCAGGACGAACGCTCGGACCAGTTCGGCTCAGGCATCGGCAGCGCATCCGGCACAACCACCATCCTGACCGGCAATCTTGTCCTCGACGCGTCGAACGGCTTCGCCCAGATCGGCTTTGCAGGCGCGGGCACCGGAGACATCAACGTGCAGGCGACGGGCAACGTCAGCCTGATCGGCGGCTCGTCTGAAGGCGACTATGCGCAGATCGGCAACGGCACCTTTGGATTGTCGGGCAGCGGCGGCGGCAATATCACCGTCGATGCCGGTGGCGATGTCTCCCTCCAGGGAGGAGGCCAGGCCTTCGGCACCTATGCGCAAATCGGCGATGGCGGGGACGAGAGCAGCGGCGACTGGACCGGCGACATCAGCGTCACCGGCGCGAGCCTGGCGCTGACCGCCAACGAAGGCCGCGCCGTGGTCGGCAATGGCGGCTCTGCGTCCAGCGGAAACTTCGCGGGCGACATTACTGTAGACGTCACGGGCGACGTGACGCTTGCCGGTGGCGGCGTTGATACCTGGGGCTTCGCCATGATCGGCAATGGCGGCGACAGCTCTGAAGGCAACGACACCGGCGACATCTCCGTGACCGCAGGCGGAGACCTGACGCTCACGGGCGGCGGCGATTTCGCACAGATCGGCGAGGGCGGCTGGGGAACCGATGGCGCGCATCAGGGCGACATCACGATCAGCGCCGCCAACGTGGCCGTCAACGGCGGCGATGTGAACGAGTTCAGCTTTGCCCAGATCGGCAATGGCGGCGAAGATTCGTTCGGCGACAATTCCGGCGATATCTCGATCACGGCTTCGGGCGACGTGACGCTCACCGGCACGGGCCGCTACGCGCAGATTGGTCATGGCGGCGCCGATTCGGATGGCAACAACAGCGGCGACATCAATGTAACCGCGGCCGGCGCGGTGGCGCTGAACGGGGGCGACGGCGACGAAGCCTACGCGCAGATCGGTCACGGCGGCGAGAATTCGAATTTCGACTCGCAAGGCTACAGCGACACCGGGCTGATCACGGTCTCGGGCGATTCCGTATCCCTGAGCGGAGGCAGTGGCGCGGCGGACTATGCCCAGATCGGCAATGGCGGCTACCAGACGGGCGCCAATCTCACAGGCGAAGGCACGATCAGCGGCGACATCACGATCAATTCCAACACGACCGTGTCGCTGAACGGCGGCGACGGTGACGACGCGTACGCCCAGATCGGCAATGGCGGCGACCGGGCGAACGTCACGCCGGGCGCAGACGCGACCGGATCGATCGAAGGCAACATCAGCGTGACGGCGCAGGCCAAGAATGGCGTGACGGCTGAGGCCGGCAACGGCAACAGCGCTTACACCCAGATCGGCAATGGCGGCTTCGGCAGCTTCAGCGGCGCGGCGAACCCGTCCAACTTCACCGTCAGCGGCAACATCCTCGTCAGCGATCTGACCCTGATCGGCGGATCGCAGGGCGACAACGCCTACAGCCAGATCGGCAATGGCGATGCGTCCCTGCACAATGCCGGCGACATCTCGGGCGATATCACGATTGTGACGGATGGCGGCGATGTGGTGACGACCGACGGTTCCAGCAGCGGCAGTAGCGCTTCTATTGGCAACGCCAGCGGCAACGGCACGGTCACTGGCACTGTCACTGGCGGCGGCGGTGGACAACAGGGCCAGGGCCAGGGGACGCAGGGCACGATCGCCTCGCTGATCCAAGGCGTGGAGACGATCACGGTCAGCGCGCCGCAACCGCCAACGACCTTTGTGGCGACGGCAGAAGTAGGCCCGGGCTCGGCCGAGACGCCGGCACAATCTTCGTCGTCGGGTCCGATGTCCGAGATGGCGGACAATGACAGCCAAGCCTCGGAAGGCAAGGAGTCGTCCGACACAGTGGCGAACTCGGTCGGGCAGTCGCTGAGCAGCAAGCGCAACAAGGGCCTGCGCGTGGCGCAGACGGTGATCCCGGGCCTGCTGAAGCAGGTCGTGCTGGTCAATCTCAACCGCCCGCACGGCGTCCCGCCGGCGGATCAGGACTACTCAAGCTGGGGCAACGAGGCCTTCTGGCAATGGTGAAGCGTTCGACATTGCTTGCGGCGCTGACCGCGACGCTTCTTGCAACGGCTGCGCCGGCGCTGGGCGATGCACCGGCGGCGGCGCCCGCTGCCCAATCGGCTGCATCGGGTGAGCCCGCCTACAACCGCTTCATCGAAGCGGGACGTCTCGCCGGTGCCACGAAGAACTACGCCGAGGCCGAATGGAACTACCGCCAGGCCATCGCGCTGGAAACGAAGGCGTCCGGCGAGAACTCCTTCGCCGTCGGCGAAACGCTGGCCGAGCTTGCGCTGCAGGTGAGCAATCAGGGCCGCTTCCAGGAGGCCGCCGACCTGTTCCAGCGCGCCACGCCGATCATCGAAGCGTCTTCGAGCGATGCGGCGCGGGCGCGGCTTGCCTCCTATCGCGCGCTCGATGCCGCGAACCAGCGCAACTATGCCGATGCGCTGAAATATGCGCGCGAAGCGAGTACTGCCCGCCGCTCCGAGATTGCCGCCGCGCAATCTGCCTCCGATGCACCGGTGAGCCAGGGCGAGCTTGCGCATTCGCTGCGTATCGAGGCGAGCATGGCGCTGCGCCTCGGCGATCTGGCGAGCGCGCGCGCGGCCGGCGAGGAAGCGCTTTTCATCGTGAGCCAGGATTCCGGCCTGCCCCTGTGGTGGCGGCCGGAGGTCGTGTCGCTCATGGGCGAGATCAACGAAGCCGACGGCCGCGTGATCAATGCGGAGCGTGATTACCGCGACGCGCGTGATCTTGATCAGAAACTGTTCGGCGATACCGCACCTACGGCGATGGCCGATCTGCGGCTCGGGCACTTCTATTCCGGCCAACAGGTTTACGGGCCGGCGGTGGAATCGTACCGCGCCGGGTTTGCGATCCTGGCAAAGGATTCCTCGGCGCGTGCCGAAGTGGTCCCCGATCAGATCGTTCCCTACATCACAGCGATGGCGGATGGCGGCAGTGCCAACGACGCGGAGATCTTTCGCGCCAGCCAATTGTCCGGCGCAAGCGTCGCCGACCAGACCATCGCGCGCGTGGCGGCCCGCAAAGCCGCGACCACCCCGGCGCTCGCCGAACTGGTGCAGCAGGCCCAGGACGCCGAGCAGGCACGCGACAATGCCCGCGTCGATCTCGCCGCCGAGTTCGCCAAGGCGGACGACGAACGCGACAACGCCCGCGAAGAGAAACTGCAGAACGATGTGACGCTGGCGTCGGCCCGTGCCGATCAGCTGTTCGGTCAGGTGGCGCAGCAATATCCGCAATATGCGAGTCTTGCGTCGTCCGCACCCGCCGAGCTGAAGGACGTGCAGGCGCAGCTACGCCCCGGTGAGGCTCTCGTTTCCTTTGTCACGGGAATCCATGGCGGCTATGCGCTGCTGGTGACACAACAGGGCTTCACCGCGCAGCCGCTCGACATCACGAGCACGCAAGCAGCGGTTGACATTGCCTATTTGCGCAACGCGTTCGAGCCCAAACTCGGCAAGCTGCCCGACTTCAGCATCGCGTCGTCATACGCGCTGTATAAGGCATTGCTCGCCCCGCTTGAGGCGAAACTCGCCGGTGTGGATCACCTGATCGTGGCGCCGGGCGCTGGCCTCGACAATCTTCCGTTCGCCCTGCTTGTCACCGAAGCGCCGGCGCGCGGCAGCGAGCATGCGTACGGCAAGGCGGCCTGGCTCGTGCGCAGGATGGCCGTGAGCCAGGTGCCGAGCCCACGCGCCTTCGTCGCGTTGCGCGCCGAAGCCGCGCACCGCGCCGCGGCGGCAAAGCCGTTCCTCGGGCTTGGCGATCCGAGCTTCAGCGGCGCGCGAGGTCCCGCCGGCGCGAAGGCGCTGGCTGCACTTGCCGATGCCTGCCGCGTCGATGGTCCGGCCGATCCCAGCCTGCTGCGCGCTCTGAGCCCGCTGCCCGATACGGCGCGCGAGCTCGAGACCGTCGGCGCCCACTTCGGCGGCGGCACGATTCTGCTCGGCGCCAACGCGACGGAAGCAAACTTGCGCGCGCAGCCGCTCGACCAGTACGCGACGCTCTACTTCGCGACGCACGGATTGCTGCCCGGTGAATTGCACTGCGCCTCCGAACCCAGCCTTGCGCTGTCGCCGCCCGCGTCGATGCCATCCTCGACCGATGCCGATGGCATCCTGAGCGCCAGCGAAATCGCCGGCCTCAAGCTCAATGCCGACCTCGTCGTGCTGTCGGCCTGCAACACCGCGGTATCGTCGAGTGGACCGGGCGGCGGATCGCTGGAGGGTCTCGCGAACTCCTTCTTCGCGGCCGGCGCACGCGCCGTGCTGGCGACGGAATGGGAAGTGCCGTCAACCTCCACCACCAGATTGATGACCGCCATGTTCGCGCATGGCCGCGGCAATGCGGAGACTTTGCGGCAAGCGCAGCTGGAATTGATCTCGCAGCCGGCGACAGCCCATCCGTTCCATTGGGCCGCGTTCACGCTGATCGGCGACAATGAAGGCGCCGCATCCTCGGCCCGCGCCGATGCCGCCAACGACAAGGGAGGCCGCTCGTGATCATCCGTAGCATCGCATTCGGGGCGATCGCCGCTGTCCTTCTTTGTGGAGCCGCGAACGCGGCGCAGTTCGTCGTGGTGGAAGCCCGCGGCATCGGCATGAAGCCCGGCACCGTGCTCGATCCATCGAAGCCGCTCAGCCTCAAGCAGGGCCAGCACGTCACGCTGATCTCCGATTCCGGCGTGACGCTGAAGCTCGACGGTCCCTATGAGAAGGCGCCGTCTGTCGCCGGCGGCAAGGGCGTCGACCTCGCGAGCACGCTGAGCGGCCTCGTCACCGAGAGGCAGGCCCGCCTGAACGAAGTCGGCACCACCCGCGGCAAGAACGCCGTGAAGCTGCCCGACGCCTGGGTGCTCGATTCCAGCCACGGCGGCACCGTGTGCCTGCTGGAAGGTCAGGCGCCTGTGTTCTGGCGGCCCGACGGCGGCCCGGCCATCCATTTCGCCGTGATGCCGGCGGATCGCAGCTGGAGGGCCGACGCGACGTGGCCGGCGGGCACGAACCGCATCGCCGTCAGCACGCCTGTCGAACTCCATGGCGATGCGGCCTACTTCCTCTCCTACAACGGTACGGAGGAGGCGATCACCATCAGCACGATTCCGGCGTCGCTGCCGAATGACCGCATGCGTGCGGCTTGGATGGCGGAAAAGGGTTGCGAAGCCCAGGCCGAGGCGCTTGTCCGCACAGGATCATGACGGCTTCGCTCCAGCATCGCCTCATCAAGCTCACCCGCAACCGAACCTATGTCTCCATCTTCGCGCTTGTGCTGATGGCTGTGGTTGCCGCTATCGCAAGCACAGTGGCGGTGACGAATTTCCCGGTGCTGACCGATGCCGATCGCTTCGTGCAGGATTGGCAAGTTGCGCATCTCTCGCCGTTCGAGCCGCAGGACAAGGACATCGTCGTCGTCGCGGTGAACGAGGACACGCTGGCGCAATTTCCCTACCGCTCGCCGGTGGATCGCGGTTTCCTTGCCAATCTGCTGACGGCAATTGCCGCGAAGCATCCGCGCGCCATCGGCGTCGATTTCCTGTTCGACCAACCGACGGAACCCGCAAAGGACGACGCCCTGAAGCATGTGCTGGCGACGCTTCCCGTTCCGCTCGCCGTGTCGTTCACGCACAAGGCGACCATCGAACAGGACAAGCAGAAGTCCTATCTCGACGCCTTCGTGCCGCCGAAGCTGCGTGCCCTGCCCGACCTCGCGACCGATCAGTTCGGCACCGTGCGCTGGAACTATCCCGGCGGCCGCCAGGCAGATGGAAGCTATGTTCCGAGTTTCTCACACGCACTCGCCGCAGACGCTGGAGTTAGGTCTGATACAGTGCAGGTCCCGATGGTGTGGCGCGGCCCCACCGGGCTGAAGATCGAGAAGCAAGTAGTTCCGCCATTTGCAGAATACCCGGCGAAATCAGTGACTACCCTGGCTGCACTGCATGCGGTCCCGAACGATTGGTTCGCCAACAAGATCGTGCTGATCGGCTCCGATGTGAGCCTGGAAGATCGCCACCGCACACCGTTCTCCGTGATGTCCGACAAGGAGACGATGGCCGGCGTGGTGGTGCAGGCCAACGCCGTTGCCCAGATCCTGCATCGCAAGGCCTCGCCCTTCGCGCCGACGGGCGTGAATTTCCTCATCGCGCTTCTGTGCGCTGCCATCGGCGGCGTGTTCGGCGTGCTGAATTTCTCGCTGGCGCCGCGCCTGATCGCATCGTTCGCAGTGATCCTGGCGCTGTGGGCGGGGGGTGCTGCGCTGTTCCATTACACAGGAATGATCATCGCGCTGGTCTCGCCCAGCCTTGCGCTGCTCATCAGTTTCTCGGCGATGGATTCGCTCACCGGACGCGAAGCGCGCAAGCAGCGCCATTTCATCCAGGGCGCCTTCTCGCGCTACGTGTCGCCCAAGGTGGTGGATGCGCTGGTGCGCGATCCCGAGCAGCTGGCGCTGGAAGGCGAGCGGCGCGAGATGACCTACATCTTCACCGACGTCGCCAACTTCACCACCTTCTCGGAAGACATCGATTCGAAAGAACTGGCGAAGCTACTCAACGCCTATTTCGACGGCATCACCGGCATCATCCTGCGCTACGAAGGGATGGTCGACAAATTCATCGGCGATGCGGTGTTTGCCATCTTCAATGCGCCGGTCGACCTGCCCGACCATGCCGAGAAGGCCGTGCGCTGCGGGCTGGAGATCGACAATTGGGCGGAAGCCTTCCGCAAGGAGCAGAATGCCAAGGGCATGGAGCTCGGCATCACGCGCATCGGCATCCACACCGGCACGGCGGTTGTCGGCAATTTCGGCTCCAAGAACCGCTTCAACTACACCGCCCAGGGCGATGCGGTGAACACGGCGTCGCGGCTGGAAGGCCTCAACAAGAAATTCGGCACCCGCATCTGCGCCAGCGGGACGACCAAAGCGCTTTGCCCCAACATCGCCTTCCGGCCCATCGGGTCGGTGGTGCTGAAGGGCAAGACGCGCGCGCTGGAAGTGTGGGAGCCGCTGCATGACGGAGCCAAGGCGGAAGGCTTCCTTGAGCGGTACCGCGCGGCCTATGTGAAGCTGGAGCAGCAGGCACCCGAAGCCGCGCAGATGTTCGATGCGCTGAGCAAGGAAGCCCCAGACGATCCCTGCGTGGCGCTGCACACCAAACGGCTGCAACATGGCGACCGTGGCACTGCGATGGCGATGACCGAGAAATGATCCTCTGGCCCTTCATTGCCGCGATTGCGCTGCTGGCCGCCCGCATCTGGCGCGAATCGCTGATTGCCGCCGCACAGCATCCGCCGCATGCAGCTCCGCCGGACCTGTTGCTGAAGGCGATCAACATCGCACTGATCGTTGCGATTGCTGCGATCATCGACGGGCTGATCCGCCGCTACTACTGGCACGGCTATCTCAAACGCCGGCGCAATCTCGACACGCCATCGCTGATCCAGGACATCGTGACTGTCGCGTTGCTGCTGATCGGTCTGTCTCTTGGATTCTGGTGGCAGTCGGACCTCACCTTGACGGGCATTGCGGCCGCATCCGGCGCGGTCGCCTTCGTGCTCGGCATCGCTCTGCAGCCGGTGATCCAGGACCTGTTCAGCGGCCTTTCCATCAATTTCGACGGCTCCTACGTGATCGGCGACTGGATCACCGTGTACTCCGATCAGATGCCCGAGCCGGCCTATGGACGCGTGAGCGGAATCAACTGGCGCACCACCTTCCTCACGCTCGAGGATGGCCGGCGCATGATGGTACCGAACCGGCTCATCACCTCCAACCCGATCGCCAATCACAGCCGTGAGCCGGCGGCAAAGCAATTGTCGGTCGAGATCGAGGTTGAAATCCGCGTGCCGCAGCACCGGGTGATCGACATGTTGCTGGGCGAAACCTTCAAGGCCGTGCGCAAGCCGGGCCTTGTGGCACGGCCCGAACCGGAGGTTCTCGTGACGAAAATCACCGCCGACGCGGTCGTCTACGAGATCCGTTTCTACCACGATCCGGCCAGAATCACGCCGGCACCGGCGAAGTCCGAGGTGTTGCGCGCGCTGCATGAGGTGATCCAGCAGACGGACCTGCCGTCGCCGGTGACGCAGGTGGAATTGACGCAGCCGCCGAATCTCGAATTTCCCTTCGGCACCGAACAGATCGTTCAGGCGCTGCGCCGCGTGCCGCTGTTCAAGGATTCCCTCAACGATCAGCAGATGCAGGAACTCTCGATCGAATGCCGCGCGATGACCTTCCCTCCCGGCGCCGTGCTGATGCGGCAGGGCGAGCCGGCATCTGCCATGTTCGTCATCACGGAAGGCGCGGCAGACGTCAGCCTCACCACGAACGACGGCGAGGTGCACGACGTGGCCGTCTCTGCGAGCGGCGATCTGGCCGGCGAGATGTCGCTGATGACGGGGGCGCCGCGCAGCGCGACCGTTACCGCGCTCACCCGCGTCAAGGCTCTCGAGATCACCAAGAGCGACATCAAGATCCTGCTCGACAGCGCGCCGGAGCTCTACGAGCGGTTCAGCACAATTCTCGCCAAGCGCCAGCGCGAGCTCGACGAGATGGCGCAGCGGCATTTCGACCAGAAGACGGTCGAGACCGACATTCTCACCCGCATGAAGGCGTTCTTCTCGCGCCAGCTCGGCCTTGGCTAGACGCGTAGCCAGCCTTCGCGGACGATCACGAAAACGATTGCCAGATAGGTCAGCTGGTGGATGAGCTGATCGAGGCCGAACACCATCCAGTAGACGTTGCGCTCCATGCTGAGCTTGAACGTACGGTCGATGTTCGACTTCA
>DATIYG010000041.1:0-9907 GCA_035517755.1 Rhizomicrobium sp.
GTCTGCATGTGCTCCCGGGCGCAATCGACAGCCAGGTCCATTTCCGCGAGCCCGGCAACGAGCACAAGGAAGACCTGGAAAGCGGCAGCCGTGCCGCCGTGCTGGGTGGGGTCACGGCCGTCTTCGAGATGCCGAACACCAATCCGCCGACCACCTCACGGGCGGCGATCGAGGACAAGCTCGCCCGCGCCAAAGGCCGCATGCATTGCGACTACGCCTTCTACGCCGGCGCCACGCCGCAGAATGTCGGCGCGCTCGGCGCGCTCGAGCAGATGCAAGGCGTGTCCGGCGTCAAGGCATTCCTCGGCTCGTCCACCGGCACACTGCTGCTGAGCGAGGAAGATGACATTCTTGCGGCGCTGAAAGCGGGCCGCCGTCGCATGGCGGTGCATTCTGAGGACGAGGCAAGGCTCAAGGAACGGAAGCCGCTGGCCAAGTCCGGCGATCCCCGCACGCATCCATTCTGGCGCGATGTCGAGACAGCGCGCCTCTCCACCGAACGCGTGTTGCGGCTTGCGCGCTCAGCCGGGCGCCGGGTGCACGTGCTGCACGTCACGACGGAAGAGGAATTGCCTTTGCTGGCGGACGCGCGCGATCTGGCGACGGTCGAAACGACGCCGCAACACCTCACGCTGTCGGCGCCGGAGTGCTACGAGCGGCTCGGCACCTGTGCGCAGATGAATCCGCCGATCCGCGAGAGCCGCCATCGCGATGCGCTGTGGCGTGCGGTGGGCGAGGGGCTGATCGACGTCATCGGCTCCGATCACGCGCCGCACACGCGCGAGGAGAAGGAACGCACCTATCCGGATACGCCGTCGGGCATGCCGGGCGTGCAGACTCTCGTGACCATCCTGCTCGATCACGTGAACGCGGGCCGAATGACACTGGAACGCTTTGTCGATCTGACGAGTAGCGGCGCGCAGCGCATCTTCGGCATTGCCGGAAAGGGGCGTATCGCGCGCGGCTACGACGCGGACTTCACCATCGTCGATCTGAAGGCGCGTCGGAAAATCGAAAATTCCTGGATCGCGTCGAAATGCGGATGGACGCCATTCGATGGCATGACGACAACCGGTTGGCCGGTCGCAACGATCATCCGCGGAAAAACCGTCATGCGCGATGGCGGGCTGATTGCGAAAGGCAGCGGCGAAGCGATCCGCTTTGTCGAAACCCTCGCGCCTAGTTCAGCGTGAACTGACCGCCGGCCATCTTGAGTTCTGCCGGCGCAATCACCCCACGCGCAGCGACGCGGACCGAATGCAGGCGCCCGTCAATGTGGCTTCCCCAGAAAAGGAGAAATTTGTTCAGCACGGGAAATTCCGGCGCCAGATCGAATTCCTGCCAGAGAAAGCTTTGCAGCAATTCCGGATGATCCGGCATGTGGTAGAGGATTTCGGCGGTCATCAGCCGGTAGCCGCGCAGCGACAATTCGATGTTACGCATCCCACTCTTACTCCCACGCCCCGTCTCATGATGTCTTATGAGTCTTAAGGGGAAGCGTGAGGCTGCAGTTCCAGCCTGTCGAGTGAAACAAGCATCTGTTCACCACGTCTTGACGGCATCGCCGTTTTCCTGTGCTTTTTGCGCCGCGCCGTCTGCCCCGTCGGCAGCACTCGGAAACTGATAGTGCCAATGACAGATCGCTTCTCCGCCATCCTGATCCGCAAAGAGTCCGACACGCAGCGTGCGGAGATTACCCAGCTCAGCCTCCCCGATCTGATGGAAGGCGACGTGGTGATCGAAGTCTCGCACTCGACGGTGAACTACAAGGACGGATTGGTCGTGACGGGCCGGGCGCCCGTGGCGCGCCGCTTTCCCATGATTCCGGGCATCGATCTCGCGGGAACAATCGTCGAGTCCGCAAGCACCGATTGCAAACCGGGAGACAAGGTCCTGATCAATGGTTGGGGCCTCAGTGAAACGCATTACGGCGGTTACGCGCAAATGGCGCGCGTGAAGCACGAATGGCTGGTGCCCCTGCCGCGCGAATTCTCGCCCAGCAACGCCATGGCGATTGGCACGGCCGGCTACACTGCGATGCTGGCCGTTCTCGGACTGGAGGACGCGCATGTGACTCCGGAAAAAGGACCGATCCTCGTCACAGGCGCAGCCGGAGGGGTTGGCTCAGTGGCCATCGCCTTGCTCGCAAGGCTTGGGTACCAGGTCATCGCGTCGACTGGCCGCACGAACGAGGAAGCCTATCTGAAGGGGCTCGGTGCGAAGGAGGTCATCTCGCGCAACGAACTGGCCGGAGAGCCACGGCCGCTCGGCAAGGAACGCTGGGCCGGAGCGATCGACAGCGTGGGCTCGAAGACGCTGGCGAACGTGCTCGCGGGCACGATCTACGGCGGCGCGGTGGCGGCCTGCGGGCTGGCTTCCGGCATGGATTTGCCAATGACCGTCGCGCCGTTCATCTTGCGCGGGGTCTCGTTGCTTGGAATCGAGTCGGTCCATATGCCAAAACCGCGCCGGCTTCAGGCTTGGGCACGTCTGGCCCGTGACCTCGACAAGGACAAGCTTTCGGCAATGACTCAGACAATCGGCCTCAAGGATGTATTCGAGGCAGCCAATCAGATCCTCGCCGGCCGTGTCCGCGGCCGTCTCGTCGTCGACGTGAACCGATGACGGGAATCACGCGGGGGGCGCAGGCGCATCGCTGGCGATGAACTACATCATCATCATCGCATCGGGATTTTTCATCGGCCTGATCGCGGCTATCCCTGTCGGTCCCGTGAACCTGATGTGCATCCGCCGCACGCTGGCGTACGACCCGCTGCACGGGTTTGTCTCCGGCCTCGGCGCGGTCCTCGCCGATCTCATCTACGGCAGCATCACGGCATTTGGCTTTACGGCAATCGCTCAGATGATCCGGGGCCACTCGACCACATTGGAGATTGTCGGCGGCATCATGCTGCTCGTGTTCGGCGCGCGGATGTATTTCGCGCCGCCCAACATTCGCCTCGAGGAAAACGGCTGCGAGAAGAAGGAGAGTCGCGCGTTACCTTTGATGCGCGCGATGGCGTCGACCTTCGCGCTGGCGATCACCAATCCCGCGACCATGCTTGCCTTCACAGCGATGTTCGCGGGCGTCGCCGGATTGGTTGGCCAGCAGGCGAGTTTCTATGCGGCGGCCTTTCTGGTGCTGGGTGTGGTCGCCGGATCGACGTTCTGGTGGTTCACGCTGACCACGGTGACCGGCCTTTTCCACAAGCGTATCGACGACCGCATCATGACGATCATCAACAAGGTATCCGGCGTCATCGTGACGATTTTCGGGCTCGCGGTCTTCACGCACCTCATCGTCCGCGCATTCTAGGCTGTCACGCGTCGGCCGGTAGCACGGCCGGTCGCCCCATGAATCGCAGGGACAGGAAGTAAACAACACCGACGGCCAGCCAGCACAGGCCTGCGATCTTCGCGTTGGCCTCCGCGTTCCACAGCACAAAGCCGATCACCGCCAATCCGAGCACCGGCGAGACGACGTGCTCCAGCCATGAACGATCCGGCCGCGCCCAGAAACAGGCGATCACGGACGCGTTGACCATCAGGAATCCGATCAGCGCGCCGAAGCAGACCATGGAGGTTAGGAGTTCAAAGGCGTTCACCAGCAGCAGTCCGAGCCCGAGCGTGATCGCCGCCACCAGGAACACCGCACCTTCCGGCACCTTGCGTGACGGGTTCACGCGCGCGAGGAAGCGCGGCAGTTTTCCGTCGCGCGCCATGCCGAACAGCAGACGCGCAGTCGCGGCCTGTGCCGACAGTGCGCTTGCAATCGCACCAAGCAGGATGCCGGCCAGCGCCACGGCAAGTTTGAGCGGATAGCCACCGATCGTCAGCGAGATGTCGTAGAAGGCCGTGTTGGCCGCATCGGCATTGGCAAACCCGTGTGTTCCCAGGACGAAGAGCGAAGCGAGCCAGGTCTGTGCAACGAACAGGAGAGCGGCGAGGCAGAGCGAAAGAATGGTGGCGCGCGCGACCGCCTGTCCCCCGCCGCGAGCCTCCTCCGACAAGGTCGAAATCCCGTCGAAACCCAGGAAGCTCAGCACCCCGAGCGAGACGGCGCCGAACACCAGTGAAGCGTTGATCGTTCCCGGGTTGTAGAAAGGCGTGACAGACAGATGCGCGCCGGCCGTGCCGTGCATGAGCCCGACGACGGCCGCAGCCGTGAACGCCACCAGGACGGCGAGTTGCAGGACGAGGAGCGCAATGTTGGCACGCGCGGTGGATTCGATGCCGAAATAGTTTACGACGGTGCCGACCGCGATCAGCGCCACCACCCACACCCACTCCGGCACGCCCGGAAGCACGGCGTGCACGGCAATGGCCGCCGCAATGATCGCCAGCGCCGGCAGCAGGAGATAGTCGAGCAGCAAGGCCCAGCCGGTGAAAAAGCCCGCGATCGAACCGATGCTGCGCGAAGCGTACGCATAGGCGGAACCGGCGATCGGATAGACCCGGCTCATGGTCATGTAGCTGAACCCGGTGAACAGCATCGCCACCAGGCCCACGAGATAGACAAGCGGCACCATGCCCTTGCTGGCATTGAACACGATGCCGAACACCGCGATCGGCGCGGTCGGGCTGATGAAGACAAGGCCGTAGGCGAGAAGATCGAGCAGGCCGAGCGAGCGCTTGAGCTCCTGGCGGTAGCCGAACGCCTCCACGCCCGCGATGTGTTGAGGTTCTTCCATCATGCGCCCCCGTCGGATGTTCAAATTTTTAGCCGCGCCACGCGCGAAACGACGTTCTCGGCTTCTGACATCATGTCTTCGATGATGGCCTGCGCCGATTTCACGTCATGGATACCACCCGCACCCTGTCCCATGGCGAACGCGGACCGGTCACGATCGAGATTCTCGGTCTCGCCGCCAATCCCGCCCATCACGCCGGCCTGGATCGACACCATCGCCTGCTGCGGGAAGGGCTGGATGTCCTGCGGCCGGCGCTCCCAGTCCGTCACGTAGGCGTTCTTCAGCACCCGCATCGGCTTGCCGGAATAGGCGCGCGTGATGATGGTCGCCTCGTCGTCGGCATCGACGATGACCTGCTTGTACAGCGCGCCGGCATGAGCTTCGTCCGATGCGATGAAGCGCGTGCCGATCCACACGCCTTGCGCGCCAAGTGCGAGCGCTGCGGCAAGGCCGCGGCCATCGACAATGGCGCCGGCGGCGATCACCGGAATCCGTACGGCGTCCACCATCTGCGGAATGAGGGCCAGTCCCGCGATGCGCCCGGTATGACCGCCGGCTTCGGTGCCTTGTGCGACCACGGCGTCAAGTCCGCCGGCCTCAGCGGCCCTGGCGTGTCGCACCGTGCCGGAGACATTCATGACCTTCAGACCGGCATCGTGGAATATCTTGACGAGATGCGGCGGCGGCACGCCAAGGCCGGAGATGAAGGCCTTAGCACCGCCTTCGATGATCGCATCCGCGGCGCGCTCGAGAGACTCGGGTACGGCGGCCAGCAGATCGACGCCGAAGGGCTTGTCGGTGAGGTCGCGCACCTTGCCGATCTCTTCGCGGATTTCGCGCTGCGAGCGGCCGGCCATCCCCAGCGTTCCAAAGCCGCCCGCATTGGAAACCGCGGCGCACAATTCCGCGTACGACACGCCGCCCATGCCGGCGAGCAGGATGGGATACTTGATCCCGAGAAGATCGCAAAGGGGCGTGCGAAGGGGCATCAGAAGACGAGGTAGCCGCCGTCGATCACGAAGGTGTCGCCGGTGTGATAGCGCGAGGCGTCGCTCGCCAGATAAACGGCGATGCCGCCGAAATCCGCCGGTTCGCCCCAGCGCCGCATGGGCACGCGCGGCAGCACTTTCTCATTGAAGGCCGGCATGTCCTGCAACCGCTGAGTCATGTCGGTGGCGATCCAGCCCGGTGCGATGGCATTGGCGCGAATGCCGTAGCGGGCGTGTTCCACGGCAATGGACCGGGTCATCGCCATGACGGCACCTTTCGTCGCGCTGTAGGCTTCGTTGCGCGCGGCGCCTTCGAGACCCGCCAGGCTTGCAACGGCCACCAGCGATCCGCCGCGGTCGCCCCGGCCGGCTCGCTCGACCATGTGTTTGCAGGCTTCGCGCAGCGTGAAGAACACGCCCTCTTCGTTGACGGCGTGAACCTTGCGCCATGTGTCGATCGTCATCTCGGTGAACGAGGGCGCGCCGGCGCCGATGCCGGCATTCGCGATCACGCAGTCGACCCGCCCCATTTCGGCGACGGCCGCCGCCATCCCGTCGATCACCTCGGACTCGCGTGACACATCAACGCGACGAGCACTCACGCGATGACCGTGCTGCTTCAGGGAGCCCGCCGCTGCCACGTTCTTCTGTTCGTTGGTGCCCCAGATGACGACGTCGGCACCGGCCTGGGCGAGAGCTTCGGCCATCCCAAGCCCAATCCCGCCATTGCCTCCTGTCACAAGCGCTACTTTTCCGGTCAGATCGAACGGTTTGAACATTTGTCATCCCTTTGTCGCCAGGCAGAACCTAGGCTGACACATGCGTGGCCGCAACAAACCCGGCACATCGTAACCATGACGGACGAGCACATCTCCCTTTTGCTGCGCCCCTGTGACATGCTGATCGAAACGGCGGCGTAGAAGCCGGTGAGGGTGGGGGCATGACGTCCGAAATCGCGGTGATGAATCAGCGCGCGGTGGCGCTTGCGGCGGACTCCGCAGTCACACTGATCGACGGTGGGACGGTCGCCGTGCGCAACGAGCAGCAGAAGTTGTTCCAGCTGGTGAACGGACGGCCGGTCGGACTGATGTTCTTCGGTGTCGCCGACCTGATGGGCCATCCCTGGGACCATCTGATCGAGCACTACCAGTCGAAAGTGAGGCCGGCTCAGCTGGCCAGCGTCCAGGATTACGCCAGGAGCTTCACCGGAATGCTCGACGGGCTGGAATCCTTCTTTCCGAAGTCACGGCAAGGCGACGAGTACAAGCGGTTGGTCGCATCGGTCTTCCGCTATGTTCTCCATCTCGCCCAGTACCTGCGCGACAGCGCTGAGGAGAATTCGCCGGCGAACGACAGCGCGATCCTCGATCAGGCCATCGAGCGGGTCTGGCGCGACTACCAGTTCCGTGAAGACGGCACAGCGCGCGGAGACTTGCCGTGTTTTCCGCAAGGGTTTGCGGCTGAAATCGCGCGCGACTATGGAAGGCTGGCCGAAGAATTGATCGCCTACGGTTTCGGTCAATTCGGCATCAGCAAGCAGGCAGCGCAACGCCTCAAGGAAATCGCCGTCTTCGCGGTGGTGAAGGATCTGTTCCTCGAGGACGTTACGGGACTGGTGTTCGCCGGCTTCGGCAGCGAGGAGCGTTACCCGTCGGTCGCCACGTATTTCGTGTCCGCGATCATCAAGGGAATCGCCAAGCGCACCGAGGTCAGCGTCGATCGCATAGACAACGAGGTCCGCTCGAAGATCCGCGTGTTCGCCGACAGCGAGGTGACCAACGCCTTCATCCGCGGCATCGATTTCAACCTCGAGCGCCGGCTGTACAGCGGCTTCCGCATGATGATGCATGGTCTGGTCGACCAGGTGGTCGGCGCCTTTCCGCAAGCCGACATGGCCTCGCGCGATGGTGTGCGCGATCGGTTCCAGCGGGATTTCGTGCCGCGCTATTTCGAGGCGTTCTATCGCATGATCCGCGAATACCAGCAGGAAGTGTTCATCAATCCCATTCTACGGGTGCTGGAGATTGCAGGACGCAAGGAATTGGGTGACACCGCACGCGACCTCGTCGGGCTGAATATCTTCAAGAAGCGGATCATGGCGCAGAAGGAAACCGTCGGCGGCGCGGTCGATGTGGCCGTGATCAGCCGGGACGGCGGATTCCAGTGGGCGGCAAAGTCAGGTGGAACATGAACGACAAGAAAGACAAGGCCGTGTTGTCTGAAAAGCGCAGCGCGTTTCTCGAGGGAGCCGAACGCCTCGACGAGGTGCAGCGCGCGATCAAAAGCACGCAGCTGGAAGCCAGCGGAACCATCGCCGAGGCGCGCCGCCGCACGGCGGCCATCAGTCCGGATGAGGCGTGGTCGCAAAAATACATGACGCAGGCGATCGGGCCGGTTTCCGAAACGGCGATGCGGCCGGCCCCTGAATTCATGGGGTCAGCTCCCGCAAAGGACGCAGCTGGGACTTTGATGCCGGAAGAAATCGCGCCGAAAGCGGATTTGGGAACGCTGCGCCCGATGAGCCAGGAACTCGGCCGCCGTCAGCTGAAACAACGAAGCTGGTTGGGGCGGCTCCTGTTGGGTACTAGACGCTGATCTGCCAGAGCGCGTTGGCGCTGGCCCGGATTATTCGTCTGGTCTCACTCCAGGCGACACGATCAAGCGCTACTCTCGGCGCCAGCCACGCACACTCGGTGACGTCGTCCCCGGGCATGGCATCGCCACCGGTCCAATGGGCGGAAAAATCGATGAGCACGTAGTGATGGGCGCCACCCTCGGCAGACATGGGCTGGATGAAATCGACCACGTCGATCAGAGGTCCGATCTCCACGGCAAGTCGGGTCTCTTCGCGGATCTCGCGCAGGAGGGCCTGCCGCACGGTCTCCCCCGCTTCGATCCGTCCGCCAGGCAGGCTCCATTCGCCGAGGCGTGGAGGCTTCCCGCGCCGCACGAGCAGCACCTCGCCGGGACCGCGCCAAATTACCGCGCCGACCGCAACCACAGGCCCCGCTTTTGCCATGTCCGATGGTTAAGCCGGAAATCTCTTGAATCCAACCCGTTGCGGGTTATTGCTGTCATTTCAGGCGAAGGAGATGGGCGATGAAGGGTCTTGTCGTTGCAGCGTTGGGACTGTTTCTCGCATTTCAGGCCCTGTCCGCCCGTGCGGACGATGCCTCGCTCAGCCCACAGGCCAATGCGGCCTATCTTGCTGCCAACGCCAAGAAGCCGGGCGTGATCGTGACCCCAAGCGGCCTTCAATACCGAATCATTCAAAGTGGCTTCGGCAAGCGTCCAGTCGGGACCGACATTGCGACCGTCTCGTACAAGGGCATGCTCATCAACGGCAAGGTGTTCGACGCCACCGAAGAAGACCTGCCGGCCCAGTTCGAGGTGGGGCGGCTGATCCCTGGCTGGACCGAGGCGCTGGAGATGATGCGTGAAGGTGACAAATGGGAACTGGTGATTCCCGCCAATCTGGCTTATGGCGACCGCGGGGCGGGTAGCGCAATCGGGCCCGGACAGACTCTCGTCTTCGACCTTCATCTGATCTCCGTGACGACGCCTCCGCCGGATCATTCAAAGGACGACCAGCAGAACCAATGATCGTGCGGGATAGAACCTGATGGCTCGCGCGTTTGTCTCCCGACTACGAGTGGGACTTGCAATGCTTCGTCAGGCCGTGCGCCGGATCACCGGCCGGCATGTGCGGATTTTCGTGGCGCTCACCCTCGTCGTGACCGCCAGCGCGCTGTTCTGGGCCAGCCGCGACTACGAGGTGATTGCGCCGGACTGGGACGGCCAGGTCCGCGGCGTATCCTACGATCCAAGCCACCAGTTTCGCGAGCGCGACCACAAATGGACGTCGCCGGAGCAGATCGATGCCGATATGGCGCAGCTGGCGCAGGTTACGGGCCGAGTCCGCACCTACACGGTTTCGAACGGCCTTGACCGCGTGCCGGAGATTGCGCGCCGCCACGGCCTGACAGTTTCGCTCGGCTGCTGGATCAGCAACGATTTCGATCAGAACGAGAAGGAGGTCGATCTGTGCATCCGCACCGCGTTGAACAACCGGCGCGTGATCGATCGCGTATTCGTCGGCAATGAGTCGATCCTGTTCGGCTATGTCAGTCCGGATCAGCTGGGGGCCTATATCAAGCGGGTGCGCGACGCGTTGCCGAACCGCATCAAGGTCACGACGGCGGAGACTTGGTCGACCTGGCTGATGTA
>DATIYG010000042.1:0-2316 GCA_035517755.1 Rhizomicrobium sp.
TCGACGAAGAAATCGAGCCGCTCCTGGGCGAGCTTGTCCCAGATGTTTGCCATCTCCTGAAAATGCATCCTCAGATCGGATGCTGAGGCGACGCTCGACAGGTGCCGGCACTCCTTGGCCCTCTGACGATATTGGCGGACCTTCTTCATGGCAGCCCAAGCTCTCAAAAGAGTGGGCGGCTGATCGAATGCCGCCCGGAAATCCGTAACGCAATCAAGGATTAAGCGGTTCCTGCGGCCGAGGTGCACACCTCAAATGGCAGTCCGCATTCGAAACCGCGACGTGTGTTCGCACTCGAATTGCATTCGAACCGACCCCAAATTTGCAAATGAAACGATCTGTCGGGTCCGCCCCCAGGATTGCGGAACGGGCGAGCGCGCGAGAGAAGGTGAGCATGACATTTGCGGTCGAACGCCCGAGCGGCACCAAAGCCGAGATCTATCGCGAGCTTGTGCTCCAGGCGCGCGGGCTGTTCGAAGGCGAGCGCGATCCGATCGCGAACGCCGCCAATCTCGCCTCGCTGATTTTCAACGGCCTCGACGATCTCAACTGGGCCGGCTTCTATTTTCTCAGAGAGGGCGACCTGGTGCTGGGCCCGTTTCAGGGAAAGCCAGCTTGCGTGCGCATCGCGATAGGCAAGGGCGTTTGCGGCACCGCTGCGGCGTCGCGCGAGACACTGGTTGTGCCCGATGTCGATGTATTTCCCGGCCACATCGCTTGCGATGTCGCGTCACGATCGGAAATCGTGGTGCCGCTGGTGAAAGGCGGCCGACTGCTCGGCGTGCTCGACATCGACAGTCCGAACCGGTCGCGGTTCACGAAGGAGGATGCGGCGGGGCTGGAAGCGCTGGCCGCGCTGTGGCTCTCGGCCAGCGATCTCTGAGCGATGCAACACACCGATATCGCACAAACGCTCTGGCTGGTCGCGGTAATTGCCATCCCGGTGATCATCGCCATCACCTTGCACGAAGCGGCGCATGGATTCGTGGCACGCCATTTCGGCGATCCGACAGCCGCGAACCTCGGCCGGGTCACGCTCAATCCGCTGAAGCATGTCGATCCGGTCGGTACGATCCTATTGCCGGCGGTGCTGCTGCTCACGCATGCCGGGATCCTGTTCGGTTACGCCAAGCCGGTGCCGGTGAATTTCGCGGCGTTGCGGCATCCGAAGCGCGACATGATCTGGGTGGCGGCGGCCGGACCGGGGATGAATGTGCTGCTCGCCGTGATTTCGGCGGGGCTGCTTTCCGCCGCGTTGCATCTTGGCGCCGACCCCAACGGCTTCGCCCCGCAGCTCTTTTTTGCGTCGGTTCAGATCAATCTGGTTCTGGCGGTGCTGAACATGATTCCGTTGCCGCCGCTGGATGGCGGCCGCGTCGCGGTCGGACTTCTACCGCAGCCACTGTCCGGCGCGCTCGATCAACTGAGCCGGTTCGGCCTGCTGCTGGTGCTGGCGCTGTTCATTCTGCTACCGCTGGCGGGCGTGAACATCGGCCAGTGGCTGGTGGCGCGGCCGGTCGAATGGCTCGAACGGCCGCTGCTCGCCATCTTTGGAATCCACTAGCGAAGCGGACTACTCGCCGGGCGTGCCTGCGGCGTGAGACGTTGCTTCGTCTTCGGCAGCCTGGAGTTCCTTGCCTTCAGGGCCGTCCATCGCGGCTTCGGCTTCCTTGCCCATGCGGGGAATGTTGCTGCGATTGCGGCGCACGAAATCGGTCTCTTCCTGACGGAATTCGCGCGATGCGGCGTAGTTGCCCTCGCCATACACATTTTCGGTGAGGCCAGGACGGCGCGCCGTGCGTCCGCCTTTCGCTGCGGTGGTGCGTCCGCCCTTGCGGCGAGTCGCAGCGCGTGCCGATTTGCGACCCGTCGAACGTCCCTTGCGTGCCGCGGCTTTGCGTTTCGTTGCCGCCGCGCGCCTGCTGCGCTTTCGCTTCGCTTTACGGCCAACAGCTGCGCCAGTCTTGCGCGCCGCAGCGCGTTTGGACTTCGCCGCTTTCGCGCGTCCGCCTTTTGCCTTTCTGCCGCTGCCCTTGCGTCCTTTCGATTTTGTTCTGGCCATTCGGTCCTCCTTCGCTTCGCTTTAGCCCGCGCAAGACGGTCGCCCACGCAATGTGCAGGAACGAGGAAACACAAACATCGTTCCGAAACAATCGCGCGCTACGTGCCTTGCTGCGCCAATCGAATGGCTTCGGTGTATTCGCGCGACAGAGAACGCACCGCCATTCGACTTTCCATAACGAGCATCCATGCGCCTGCGATGAAGGCGGCAAACCCGATCAATCCGGTTGCGATGGCGATGAAGACGACGCCGTA
>DATIYG010000043.1:0-7061 GCA_035517755.1 Rhizomicrobium sp.
ATTTATTCCGGCGGCGACTATTCGGCGGCCGACGCGCCGCTCCGCGCACGAATGGCACGGGTCACGGCTGAACGTATCGAGACATACTGGAACGCGAACAGCGCAATCGGCGCGGCGGTGGGGACGAAGGCGGTGAACGCCGCCCAGACATGGCGTCCATACTTCAGGGCAACGACAAGATTGGCCAGCGACAGAAGATAATAGAGCGCCGCCCAGACGTAGCCCCAAACGACAAGGGCGTGCCCAGCGATGTTTTCCTTCACCGGTGGCGGGAAGTAGCGAAGCTGCCAGCCGCGCTGCATCATCACGGTGGCGATGGCAGCACCGGCGATGCTCGGTTTCAGCATCATGAAGCGCGCATCACGCGTGAGGATGGTGGCAGCGCCAAGCACGACCACCAGCGCCACACTCGCGACCTGCATCAGCGCGATGCGCGTGCCTCGCACGCGCAGCCACAGGAACTGCCCGACACCCATGGCAATGCCGACGCTGGTGGCCAGCACGACGTTGTCCGTCGTGACCAGCACCACGATGAAGGCGATCGTGGAAAGGAAATCGCTCGCGATGGGCCTGAAGACCTTCAGGAAGTCCATCATCTGCGTTCTCCCTCAGGCTTGGCGCCAGTTTCCATGGAAGCCGAACGGCACGCGCCGTGGCAGCCTGGCAATGCCGACTGGCCCACGCGCCACATCCTGCGCATCGAACACGGCGAGATCGCTGCGGTCCTCGCGGCCGCGATGGACGACCGCCAAGAGCCAGCCATCGCCTTCCGCCGCATCGGCATGGCGCGGCACAAACACCGGCTCGCCCGGCGCATCGCCGCGCGGGAATTCGTACACCGACTTCTTGCCGCTGCGATGATCGATATGGGCGATGCAGTCGAACAGGATGCGGCCATCGTCTTTCATGTTGCCGGCGAAGTAGCCGTGACGATACGGCAGCCCGGCGAACCGCTCGTCCAGGCGCGGGAATTCGCCCGCCATGTCGTCGATGGGCTGCCGCCTGATCGTGCTCGACTTGCCGGAGAGATCGAACGTCCACCGCACCAGCTTGGCCGAGCACAGCTTGCCTGCCGAACCATCCGCATTGGGAAAGAGTGGAGCCGCCTCGTATTCCATCACGTCGGCGTACATCAGGTCGCCCTCCTCCCACATATTCATGGGGTGGAAGACGTAGCAGGCATCGGTCGTGAACCAGCGGATCGTGTCGACGCCGGCATCGCGCCGCATGACGCCGATATGGCTGCCCTTGTCCGGTTCCCAGGCGAAGGCCGGGCCGCCGCGCATGACGCGAGAGAGATCGCCGGTCAGCGGCAGGACTGGGAACGCCACATGGTCCCTCGTCACGAAGAAATCGTGGATCATGCTGCAATACGGCGCCTGGAACAGATCGAGGCGCGTGACCTTGGCGTCGCGGTCGACCACGCCGTACGCGACCTGATCGTTGAAGAAGCCGTCGCCGGCCGAATAGGCGAAGAACACCATCTCGCCGGTTTCCGGATCGATCTTCGGGTGTGCCGTGAAACGGTTGGCGCGGCCGGCGTAGGGAACGTAGCCGCGCGTCGCGAGCGAAGCGGGATCGAGTTCCGTCGGCTGATGCCCTTCCTCCAGAGCGAGCAGACGACCCGCATGCCAGACGATGTTGGTGTTTGCGACGCCGCTGTCCTTTCCGGCCGCAGCCGGATCGCTCGATAGCGGATTGCCGAAATTGCCGAACAGCGAGCGCCCCGCCGCGTGCTCCATCTGCCATTTCGGTGTGCGAACATAGCGGTTGCGGTAGGACACCTTCCCGTCCTCGACGAAGAAGCCATGAATCATGCCGTCACCGGCGAACCAGTGATGATCCGGATCACGCGGCTCGAACTGCGGATTGGGGCCGTTGCGGTAGAGCGCGCCATGCAGGCCGCGCGGAATTTCGCCCTCGATGAGCAGGTTGTCGAACACGCTTTCCTCGCGCACCGGCGCGAAGTTGCCGGCAAGATATGGGTTGCGGGTTTCGACCGTGGCGTGGGCGTTCATGACAGCCTCCTATAATTTATCTTGTAAATTTATACTGTATACATATGCTCGGCAAGCCCTGAAACCGAGATTCTGCGAAAGAAAATGCCCCGCGAGCTAAGCCCTTCCGAAATCGAGGATTTCCGCGACAGGCTGTGCGACACGGCCCTCGAGATCTTCGCCGAAAAGGGCGTGGAGGGGCTGACCTTGCGCGAGGTGGCGGCGCGCCTGGGCGTCAGCCCGATGACCCCCTACCGCTACTTCAAGGACAAGGAGGCGATCCTCGCGGCCGTCCGCACCCGCGCCTTTAACGATTTTGCCGACGCGCTCGAGAAGGCGGTGACCAGGCGGGGCGACGCGACGGCGCAGTCCCGAGCCGCTGGCAAGGCCTATCAGGCGTTCGCCTTCACCCATGCGGAAGCCTACCGGCTGATGTTCATGGTGAAGCAGAAGGATGCCGAGGCAAAGGACCCGGCGCTGCAGCTGGCGCTCGAACGCGCCCGCGCCACGATGAGCCACCACGTGAAGCTGCTCATCGACGTCGGCATCTTCGAAGGCGATCCCGAATTGATCGGCCATGTGTTCTGGGCAGCCCTGCACGGACTGGTGATGCTCGAACTCTCCGGCCAGTTCACCAAGCGCTACAGCTTCAGCAAGGTGCGCGATGAAACCTTCCGGGCCCTCGGCCAGGGATTTCTGAGGAAGGGTCGTTCTACTGGCTCGCCCAGATGATGCGGTGAATGAACACGATGTCCTGCACGAGGAAATGCCGGTCCTCATAGTCCGCATTCAGCGACTTGAGCTCGATGCGCTGCGCTGTCATGCGCGACAACTGCTTGGCCATTACTTCGCCCGTGTTCGACTTCAGCACCACGCGGTCGCCGCGGCGCAGGCTCGCCGATGGCGACACGACAATGCGATCGCCGTCGCGGTAGACCGGCAGCATGGAATCGCCGCTGACCTCGAGCGCGTAGGCGTGTTCGTCGGCGAGCTCCGGAAACGGGATCTCGTCCCAGCCGGCGCCGGCCGGAAAGCCGGCGTCGTCGAAGAAGCCTTCGCGGCCGGCCTGCGCCAGACCGATCAGGGGAATGGGTCGGGCGAAACTGCGCGGCGGCGAGTGCTTGCCGCGGCCCATCTGCAGGACGAACTCCTCGAACGTCTCACCGGTGGCCTGTAGCGACTTGGCCAGGCTCTCCGTCGACGGCCAGCGCGGCCGCCCGTCCGGGCCGATCCGCTTGCTCTTGTTGAAGGTCGTCGGATCGAGCCCCGCCGCCTTGGCAAGGCCGGACGCCGACATGTCGTGGCGTTCCGCCAGACAATCGATCCCTTCCCAAACCTGGGCGTGGGTCAGCATTGGTCGCTGGTCCATGTGAAGAAATCCCTAGTTCGTTCCTTTTCTATCCGATTCCGGAAGTGGCTTCAAGAGTATCGAATCTGTGACGGATGGCTAAAGTCCGCCGCCAAGAGGGACGTCAGATGCTGTTGGATGCCGGCGCGCGGATGCTGCGGCAATTGCCGCCCGAGACGAGCCATCGCGCCACGATCCGGCTCCTTTCCGCCGGCGGCGCCGTCCTTCCGGCGGCTCTGCCCGACGATCCGAAGCTCGCGGTGACCGCGCTCGGTTTGCGCTTTCCCAATCCCATCGGGCTCGCCGCCGGCTTCGACAAGGACGGCGAAGTGCCGGACGCCATGCTCAAGTTGGGGTTCGGCTTCGTGGAGATCGGCACCGTCACGCCGCGATCGCAAGCGGGAAATCCGCAGCCGCGGCTGTTTCGCCTTCCCGAAGATCGCGCGGTGATCAACCGGATGGGATTCAACAATGCCGGAATGGAGGCGATGGCCCGGCGCCTTGCAAAGCGAAAGCGCAACGGAATTCTCGGGATCAATATCGGCACCAACAAGGATAGCAGCGATCGCATCGCCGATTATCGCGCGGCATTTGCGCGGCTGGCGCCCTTTGCCGATTACGTCACCATCAATGTGTCGTCGCCCAACACGCCGGGTTTGCGCACACTGCAAGGCCGCGACGAACTCGAGCGCCTGCTCGGCGCCGTCAATGAAGAGCGCGCGAAATTGCCGAGACCGCTGCTGCTCAAGATCGCGCCCGATCTGGACGACGCGGCGATCGACGATGTAGCCGATGTGGCACTGGCAGCAGGCCTCGACGGCATCATCGCCACCAACACCACCATCGATCGTTCACAGGGCTTGCGAAGCGCCAATGCGCGCGAAACCGGCGGGCTCTCCGGCGCGCCACTGTTTCAGCGATCGACCGAAGTGTTGAAGGCCCTGCGTGCGAAGGTGGGAAGCCGGATCACCCTCGTTGGCGTTGGCGGCATCGGGTCCGGCGCCGACGCCTATGCCAAGATCCAGGCCGGCGCCTCGCTGGTGCAACTGTACACTGCGCTCGCTTATGAAGGCCCGGGCCTGATTTCGCGGATCAAGCGCGAGCTCCTGCAATGTCTGGAACAGGACGGCTTCGACGATCTGGATCGCGCGGGCGGGCGCTAGGCGGGAATCGGTTCGTTCGCTCTTGGGCTCCGATCGGCAGCACCTCTTTTGCAAATCGACTCTGCGAACCGGATCATCTGCTCGCCCATGATCGGCAACAGGGGATGCACGTAGTGGAATTCCTGGTCCTCCCGGAACGCCTTTTCGACGCCAAACTCGAGCAGCGTGGGCGTCGGATCGAATGTCGGCAGATTGAGGCGTCTGGCGCCCTCGACGACTTCATTCACAAAGCCGGGAGGCCAATCGACCGGACGGCCGTCGGGCATGTAGCGGAAGAAATAGAGGATGACGCCGACGGGGCATCCCAAAATATCGCAAATCCGTTCAAGTCCGCTGACAACATCGCTTCGGTTTGATCGCATCTCGCGCACGACGGCCCGCACCAGTTCCCGATTGGCGACATTCTCCGGAACGTAATTGACGAGCTCAGCGCTTGTTCGCTCGCGCGCCTCGTCCTTTCCTTCCCGGAGTGCGTATATCCATTTGCCGAGGAGTTTGGCTGCCTCCGGCCCCACATTGCGGATTGGCGTGTGGATGATGGTGCGAACGCGATTGTGATTGAGCGCAAAGCCACGAAACACGTATTCGATCGGAGTCGACAGTTCCACCAGGGCCGCATCGAGGTGGCTGAAGCCCGTTTCCGGCGGCACTGGTGCCATCGTCGGCGGGATTCTGCAGAGTGCCCGAAGCTCCGGCGGGATGGTGATTTCGCCGCGAAGAATCGCAAGCGTCTGCAGCATCTCGCCGATGGTGTTGGCGCTGTTCACCGGACCGCAGGGCTCGAAATTCACGCGGCCCTGTTTTTGGCCGAGGGTGCGGGCCGACTGCCGCGGGCGGCAGCCGCCCAAAAGCAGGACGTTGAGAGCCGATGTTGCTGTCATGGGTAGCGAGCAGGCCAACGGCCCGAGGCCGTGTCAAGCTGCAGCCAGGCGATGAAGTGCCGGTAAAATCATGACAAATCGCAAAAATTGACGCTCCGTCACGAATGACTACACTGCCCCGATGGAAGCCGAATACATCCAGCCCATCCCGCGCGCCGATGCGAAGCCGAAGGGCAAGCGCGAGCGCACCAAGGAACAGAACCGCCATCAGATCCTCGAGGCAGCGCGCCAGGTGTTTGCCGAACTGGGTTACGGTGCGACCACCGTGCGCGACATCATCCGCGCCACATCGCTCGCCTCGGGAACTTTCTACAACTACTTCAAATCCAAGGAAGAAGTGTTCCAGGCGATGCAGGACGAAAGCGCGCTGCGCATCCGTCCGCGCCTGCGTGACGAGCGTGCCAAGGCCGGATCGATCGAGGAATTCATCTCCGGCACCTTCCGCACCTTCCTGGAATATGTCGCCAGCGACGAAGGGAACTTCCGCGCCATCCGCCGCAACACCGACACGCTGCGCGTCCGCATGGACACGCCGGAGATCATCGCCGGTTTCGAGGAACTGCGCGAGGACCTCGAAGGCGCCATCGCCAAGGGCGTCTTCCCGCCGGTCGATGCCGATTATCTGATGGCCGCCATCGTCGGCGTGGCCTTCGAACTGGCGGAACGCATGCTGCGGCGGGAGATCGTGGATACGGCGGCGGCGGCGGAATTCGCCACCGCGCTGTTCATGGGCGGCGTGCGCGCCCTTCCGGCGATGGCACTCAACGCCAGTCCCGCCGCGCCGGACGATGAGCCCGCCGCATCATCCTAGCCTCCAACCCCCTGGAGCGATCCATGTCGAGTGAAACCCTGCACGTCCCCCGCGAAAAACTGAAGAAGCACACGCTCAATCTGCACTATGCCATCACATCGCTGATGGAGGAGCTGGAAGCGGTCGACTGGTACCGCCAGCGCGCCGACGACACGGACGACGCAGATCTGCGCGCTGTCATCCTCCACAACGCGACGGAAGAGATGGAGCATGCGGCGATGCTCATCGAATGGATCCGCCGCAACGAGCCGCATTTCGAGAAGCAGCTGCGCGAATACCTGTTCACCGACAAGCCGATCGTGGACGTCGAGCACCAGGCGATGGATCGGGGAACGCCGGCGAAGAAGTAGCCGTCAAGGCTTCCTCATCGCGCAAGCAATGTCGCGGCGCCTTGGTGTGCTTTGTGTTCTTCGTGGTGAGGAAGACTCACCACCAAGGCCACAAAGGGCACCAAGAGGTCCGATCCGGCGACGGATCAGTTGCCGCTAAGCCTGATTGTCAAATCGGGCAGGTGTCGTGGAATTTCGACAGATCCACCACACGCCGTCCCTTTGGCGTGACGGACAGCACGTCCGTGAATCGCCGGTTCCACACGATCTCGTCCGGCGTGTAGGCGTGGCGCGCGTAGATGATGTCCGCCAGCGTGTCGTCCGTGCCGCGCAGGAGAATGATCAATTCCATCTCGCGGCACACCATGTCCTCGGTGACCACGCCGTAAAGCGGGCTCGTCTCGTCGATTCTGTGCATGATGGTCCAGGACAAGGCGAACAGTTGCGTGCGCGAACGCATCAGCTTCAACTCCTCGAAGCGCCGCATGACGATACCTTCGCTGGTGATCATCTGGCGCGCCAGCGTGACCGT
>DATIYG010000044.1:0-2351 GCA_035517755.1 Rhizomicrobium sp.
ATGTGATCCTCTCGCTCATTCCGGACGAGAGTGCGCGCTACATCAAGGACCACAGCATCGGCAGCGTGGCGCGAAATGAGGCGCCCGCGCCACAGGTGGAACCGAAGCCGTCGCCGCACACCACAAAGCTTGCGAAAGACAGGAAACCGCACCGAAAAGGCTATGGCGCCGCCGACCGGCGGGCGCTAGACAGGCTCTTCGAAGCCACAGGGGGCAACGGCGGACACTGATGACCGAACCCCAGGCCCAACTCCCGTTCGAGGACGATGTGCTGCACGAGGAGTGCGGCGTGTTCGGCATTTTCGGACATCAGGATGCGGGTGCGCTGGCGGTCCTCGGCCTGCATGCGCTCCAGCATCGCGGTCAGGAATCGGTCGGCATCGTCACCTATGACGGCACGCAGTTCATCGCCGAGCGGCATCTGGGACTCGTCGGCGACAATTTCCAGAAGAACAGCGTCCATGCCCAGAAGCTGAAGGGCATGAATGCGCTGGGTCACGTGCGCTATTCCACGACGGGCGGCACGACCGTGCGCAACGTGCAACCCATGTACGCCGATCTTTCTGGCGGCGGCATCACGCTCGCCCACAACGGCAATCTGACGAACGCGTCGCTGCTGCGCGCCGAGCTGGTCCGCGAAGGCGCGATCTTCCAGTCCACCTCCGACACCGAGACGATTATCCACCTGGTGGCGAGGAGCCGCTACACCCATGTCGTCGACAAGCTGATCGATGCGCTGAAGCAGGTGGAAGGCGCCTATTCGCTGGTGGCGCTCACCTCGAAGAAGCTGATCGGCGTGCGCGATCCCCACGGCGTGCGCCCGCTGGTGCTGGGCGAGCTGGACGGCGCGCCCATCTTCGTCTCCGAGAGCTGCGCGCTCGATATCATCGGCGCGACTTTCGTGCGCGATGTCGAGCCCGGCGAGATGGTGGTGGTGACGAAGGACGGCATCGAAAGCTTCCATCCCTTCACGCCGCAGCCAGAGCGCTTCTGCATCTTCGAGTACATCTATTTCGCGCGGCCGGATTCGGTCGTCGAAGGCCGCAATGTGTACGAGGCGCGCAAGCAGATCGGCGAAGAACTGGCGCGCGAGGCGCCGGTGAAGGCGGACATGGTGATCCCGGTGCCGGACTCGGGTACGCCTGCGGCGCTCGGTTTCGCCAATGCGTCCGGCATTCCGTTCGAGCTCGGCATCATCCGCAACCATTATGTCGGCCGCACCTTCATCGAGCCGTCGGACCGTATCCGGCACTTGGGCGTGCGACTGAAGCACAATCCGAACCGCGCGCAGGTGGCGGGCAAGCGCGTCGTGCTGGTGGACGATTCCATCGTGCGCGGCACCACCTCGAAGAAGATCGTGCAGATGATGCGCGACGCCGGCGCCACCGAAGTGCATTTCCGCATCGCCAGCCCGCCGACGACGCATTCCTGCTTCTACGGCGTCGATACGCCGAACCGCGAGGACCTTCTGGCGCACCGCATGTCGGTGGAGGAGATGCGCACCTTCATCGGCGCCGACACGCTGCACTTCATCTCGATGGATGGGCTTTATCGCGCCGTGGGCGAACCGGGCCGCAATGAACGCGCGCCGCAGTTCTGCGATGCCTGCTTCTCCGGCGATTATCCCATCGAGCTGACCGACGTGAACGGCGGCCGCCGCGGCAGCCAACTGTCGCTGCTGGCGGAAGTGGCGTAGGCGCGTTCCGCGCCGCGAGTAGCGAATAGCGAGTAGCGAATAGGGCACGGGCTTTCTTCTTCATTCGCTATTCGCTATTCGCTATTCGCGAAAACCCCGGGCGCCTCCTATGAGCGCAACTGATCGAATTGCCCTTGTGACCGGAGCCTCGCGCGGGATCGGCCGCGCGGCGGCGATTGCCCTTGCCGCATCCGGCGCGCATGTCATCTGTACGGCGCGCACAGTCGGAGGGCTCGAGGAAACCGACGACGAAATCCGCAAGACCGGCGGCGCGGCGACGCTCGTTCCGCTCGACCTGAAGGACTTCGATGCCATCGATCGCCTCGGCGCATCGATCTTCGAGCGCTGGGGCCGGCTCGATGCGTTCCTCGGCAATGCCGGAACCTTGGGCGTGCTGACACCGCTGTCGCAGCTGAAGGCGAAGGTGTGGCAGGAGGCCCTCGACATCAACGTCACGGCCAACTGGCGGCTGATCCGTTCGCTCGATCCGCTGCTGCAGAAATCGGCCGCGGGGCGCGTGGTTCTGGTGAGTTCGGGAGCGGCGCGCAGCTTCCGCCCGTACTGGGGTGCCTATTCCATCACCAAGGCGGCGCTCGAAGCGCTCGCGCTCACTTACGCTGCGGAATGCACCGACACCAACGTCAAGGTGAATTTG
>DATIYG010000045.1:0-5716 GCA_035517755.1 Rhizomicrobium sp.
TCGCGGCGGGCACACGCGTGGACGGGCCGGCGCTGCTGATCGAGCCGCATCAGACGATCGTCATCGAACCAGGCTGGGGCGCGGAGATCACGAAGGACCGCGCCGTTGTCTTGGCTCGGTATTCCGAGCGCGCGGCCGCGCGTGCACACGGCGCATCGCTCGATCCCGTGTTGCTGGAAGTGTTCGCAAATCTGTTCATGGCGATCGCGGAGGAAATGGGCGCCACGTTGCAGAACACCGCCTCGTCCGTGAACATCAAGGAGCGGCTCGATTTCTCCTGCGCCATCTTCGATGCGGAAGGCGGGCTCGTCGCCAACGCGCCGCACATGCCCGTGCATCTGGGCTCGATGGGCGATTGCGTTACCGCCATCCTGCGCAAGCATCCCAAGATGCGCGACGGCGACATGTTCGTCACCAACGCGCCCTACGATGGCGGCACGCACATTCCCGACGTGACGGTGGTCGCGCCCGTGTTCATCGACGGTAAGCGCCGCTTCTTCACAGCAAGCCGCGGGCATCAGGCCGACATCGGCGGTATCACGCCGGGCTCCATGCCGCCGTTCTCGAAAACCATCGACGAAGAAGGCGCCTTGTTCGACGGAATCCAGATGGTGCACGCAGGCCGTTTCGACGAAGCGGCCGTGCGCGCGGTGCTGGAAAGCGGACGCTGGCCGGCGCGCAATCCGGCCCAGAACATTGCCGATCTCGAAGCGCAAGCCGCGGCGTGCGCGCGCGGCATCGCCGAACTGAAGCGTGTGTGCGGACTCTATGGCGCGGAAACCGTGACCGGCTACATGCGCCACGTGCAGGACAATGCCGAAGAGTCCGTGCGCAAGGTGATCGGCGCGCTGAAGGACGGCGACTTCGCCATGCCGATGGACGGCGGCGCGCGCATCGCCGTGAAGATTGCGGTGGATCGCGCCACGCGATCCGCCCGCGTGGATTTCACCGGCACCAGCGCCCAGCAGCCGAACAATCTCAACGCGCCGGGCTCCGTCACCAAGGCTGCCGTGCTGTACGTGTTCCGTTGCCTCGTCGACAGCGACATCCCGATGAATGCCGGATGCCTGAAGCCGCTTGAGATCATCGTGCCGGAAGGTTCGCTGCTCAACCCGCGCTATCCCGCGGCCGTGGCGGGCGGCAATGTGGAGACTAGCCAGGCGGTGTGCGATGCGCTGTTCGGATGTCTGGGTGTGCTGGCCGCCAGCCAGGGCACGATGAACAACCTCACCTTCGGCAACGAGCGCCACCAGTATTATGAAACCATTTGCGGCGGCGCGGGCGCCGGACGCGATTTCGACGGTCAATCCGCCGTTCACACACACATGACGAATTCGCGCCTTACCGATCCGGAAATTCTGGAAGCGCGCTATCCCGTGCTGCTGGAGGAGTTCGCCATCCGCCATGGCTCAGGCGGTCACGGACGCCATCACGGCGGCGACGGCACGATCCGCCGCATCCAATTCCGCGAAGCCATGACCGCGGCGATGCTCTCCACCCGGCGCGAAACCGCACCATTCGGACTGAACGGCGGCGAGGACGCGGCGAAAGGCGAAACCATCGTGATCCGCAGCGACGGCACAACCCTCACCCTCAAGGGCCGCGACGAAACGCAGCTCGACGCCGGCGATTCCATCCTCATTGCCACGCCCGGCGGCGGCGGGTTTGGCAGGCATTGAAAATACCGGGGCGTCTGATGGGCGAAACAATTCGAAGGCTGACCTCCGCGCAACGCGGACTTTCGCTCGTCGAATTCCTGATCGGCGGCGCGATCGTCATCGCGCACAATGTCTTCCATTCCATTCCCAACGAAGTGCCGATCCTGTTCGTCCTCGGCATCGTTTCAATTTTGATTCGCACGCGCGACTGGCGGGCCATCGGTCTCGTGCGGCCACGATCGTGGCTCGTGACGATCGGCGTGGCACTGCTTGCCGCCATTGCTGTGATCGCGATGGGCCAGTTCGTCACCGAGCCGCTCGCGAAAGCCATGGGCCTGCACGAGAATCCTGGCGCGGCCGCCAACGCGCTCGGTTCGTTGAAGGGCAATGTTTGGTCTGCCTTGAAGGGCCTCGGACTGGTGTGGACCTTCGCCGCCTTTGGCGAGGAGGTTTCCTATCGCCGCTATCTGTTGGGCCGCGCAGCGGAGGCGCTCGGCGGAACGACGTTCGCCTATTGGATCGCGCTGCTCCCCGCGTCGATCCTGTTCGGCTTCGGTCACTACTATCAGGGACCGGCCGGCATCTTCACCACGGCCTGCGACGGTTTCGTGATCGGCGCCGTCTACCTGCTGATGAAGCGCAACCTCTGGGTCGCCGTGCTGACGCACGGCTTGGTCGACACGATCGGCATAGTCTTGCTGTTCTTTGGATTGGCGGACTGAGTGTCAAGCGGCGGCAGATTTGAAAAAAATCAGTGGGCTGTGGCCGCCGTAACATACAGCCGCTTCTCGCCGTACGCGATATACAGGTGAAGCTGGCGCAGCACGCCCATCCCGATAATGAGCTTTTCGTGCAGTCCCGACACCTTGTCCGGGAACAGCACGATATCCGGGTTGTTCACGGTGGTGCCTTCGAAGCCAAGCGTCTTGAACGGATACCGGTACACCTTCTCGCTTGACGACGTGTTGTCGTTGATGACCTTCAGGTTGGGTGACTTCTCATCGAAGTGAAACAGGTCTTCCGCCGTCTCCAGACTCATCAGCGATGTCGAAGACCCCGTGTCGAAGGCGGCTCGCAGTTGCTGGCCGTCCACCGTGATCGGAACCTCGATATGGCGCCCATCCCCGATTTTGAAGGGGATCTGGGCTGGCGGGTCCTTGGTCCAATACACGACCTTTCCGGGACAATGATCCTGGGAAAACAGATTGAATTTGCCATTGGCAAAATCGAAGTCGACATCATATTCGCGCAAGATGTCCGGAGCGATCGTCCCCTGTTCGGTGGCGATCCGGTCTTCGGGCATGACCAGCATCATCAATTGGTCTGCCTTCAGCCCGCCGAGATTGACGTCGGGAACGACCACATAATGGTCGATGAGCAGGCCGCCAAATCCTCTGATCTGAACGCGAGAACTGACTCGAAGGAAATTCAGGCTGAGGTCCTTCGCGAGTCTGTCGGTGATCATCGAGGCATAACCGCCGGTATCGACCAGCATATCGACCTTTTGGCCTCTGATCGTCATCGGAACGGAAACGGCGCCTGCCGAATCGATTGTCATGTCGACTGAAGCAATACGTTTGAGTGAGCAATCGTCGGCAATCGCAGGCTGGCCCAGCAGGAGCGCAAGCGGCGCGGACATAAGAATTTTCCAGGTCATTGGATGGCTCATTTCAGGTTTGCGAGCTCGCCTTCAGCGACGGGCTGCTCGATGAAATTCTTGGGGCACTTGTCGCGCGCTTGTTCCAGCATGGGCTTTGCCGCAGCCTGGTCTTTCTGCGCGATCATCCATTCCGCGAGATAGAAATTGGCCTCGCACTGCTGGTTCTTGACCGTCTGCTCATCGCCGCGTGCCGCCGCCGCATTTGCTTCCTCGACAGTGTCTTCCCCAAGGACGACATTGAGGAGTGGTTCCGGCCAAGTCATCAGATTCAGATCGGACACATCACGCTTGGCGCGCGTGATATCGAGCGTGCCAGCCCGCAATCGCGCCAGCTCCAGCCACAAGACCGCGTAGGCATCGTAGGAGTCTTTCTGACTTACCTTTTCGAAGTCTGCCGCAGCACCGAGGAAATCACCGGCGAGCCACCGGACACGTCCCCTCTCGCTGTACAGGGCCATTCTTGTCGGCGACGCCTCGATCAGCGGTTCAAAGTCCTCAACAGCCTTTTCCGGCCGGTTGAGGCACAGGTCGACTTGCACCCTCAGGGCAATTGCATCGGAATAGCCCGGCTTCAATTTCGTCGCGGCGTCCACATCCGCTTGCGCCTCGGCGCATCTTTTTTCGTGAAGATAGGCGACAGCTCGTCCGAAGTGCGCATTCGGAATCATGGCGGGATTGAGATCGGCGTCCGCCAGGGCGGCTGTGAACGCCGCTATGGCTGCTTTGCTGTCATCTCGCAGATTGGCGTCAATTCCGTGGGAGAGGTCGTCATAACCCGCGGCACCGGCGTGCATTGCGAGCATCGCCGCAAACGCAGCGATTAACACAGGATATTTCATCGTCAGCCCCTCGTTGGACGATATTCCGCTTGCCGGGTTTGAGCAAGCAGAAGTTGCGCTAAGCGGCTGCGGCGGCGTCGGGATCGTAATCGAGGATGGGTGCGAGCCAGCGCTCGCATTCGCGCATGTCCCAGGACTTGCGCCGCGCGTAGTCCTCCACCTGATCGCGCGCGATCTTGCCAGTGCCGAAGTAGCGCGCTTCGGGATGGGAGAAATAGAGGCCGCTTACAGACGATCCCGGCAACATCATGTAGCTTTCCGTCAGCTTCAGCCCGGCGCGCTTGTCGGCATCGAGCAGGCTGAACAGCGTACCCTTCTCGGTATGATCGGGCTGCGCAGGATATCCCGGTGCGGGGCGGATGCCGCGATACTTCTCGCCGATCAATTCCTGAGGCGAGAGATTCTCGTCGGGCGCATAGGCCCAGAATTCGCGACGCACGCGTTCGTGCATCCGTTCGGCGAACGCTTCGGCAAGGCGATCCGCCAGCGCGCGCAAAAGGATGGCGCTGTAATCGTCCTTCGCGGACTCGAATTTCCGGATGTGTTTCTCTTCGCCGATGCCGGCCGTCACCGCGAAACCGCCGATGTAGTCCGGCGTGCCTTTCGGTGCGATGAAATCGGACAGGGCCAGATTGGGCCGGCCTTCCTCGCGCTGCATCTGCTGGCGGATGGTGTGGAACGTAGCCAAACGCTTGGCGCGCGTGTCATCCGTGTACAGGGTGATGTCGTCGCCATCTGCATTGGCGGGCCAGAAGCCGATCACGGCGCGCGCCGCCAGCCAGTTGCCGTCGACGATGCGCTTCAGCATGGCCTGCGCATCGGCATAGAGGGACCGCGCCGCTTCGCCTTGTTGCGCATCCTCCAGAATCTGCGGGAACGGTCCGGTCAACTCCCAGGTCTGGAAGAAGGGACCCCAGTCGATATAGCGCGCGATCTCGGAGAGATCGTACGGCCCAAAATCGCGCAAGCCGAGGAACGTCGGCTTCGGCGGCGTGTATTGCCGCCAGTCGAATCTCGGCTTGTTGGCACGCGCCTGCAGCAGGTTGAGCCGGCGGCCGGGTGCGCCCTGCCCGCGATGGCGCGTGGCGATCTCCTGATATTCCTTGCGCGTCGCGGCGGTGAATTCCGGCTTCAAATTCTTGCTCAGAAGAGACGACGCAACGCCCACGGCGCGCGACGCATCGTTCACATGCACGACGGCGCCGCGCTTGTAGCTCGGATCGATCTTCACCGCGGTGTGCACGCGGCTTGTGGTGGCACCACCGATGAGCAGCGGAATGTCGAAGCCCTGCCGCTCCATCTCGCCAGCCACATGCACCATCTCGTCGAGCGACGGCGTGATCAGGCCGGAGAGACCGATGATGTTCGCGTTCTTCTCCCGCGCGGTGTCGAGGATCTTCTGCGCCGGCGTCATCACGCCGAGATCGATCACTTCATAGCCGTTGCACTGGAGCACGACTCCGACGATGTTCTTGCCGATGTCGTGCACATCGCCCTTTACTGTGGCCATGACGATGCGGCCGGCGGGCTCTTTCGTCGGATTGTTCGCCTGCTCGGCT
>DATIYG010000046.1:0-4035 GCA_035517755.1 Rhizomicrobium sp.
GGCCGACCCTGCCGTGCGCGAAGCCTATCTGGGCGAGCAGGAAGGGCCAGCCCATGGCTGACGGCGCCCTGCTCGAAGTCTCCGACATCGAAACCAGCTACGGCCTGAGCCGCGTGCTGTTCGGCGTTTCGCTGAAGATCGCGCCGGGAGAGATGGTCTCGCTCATGGGACGCAATGGCATGGGCAAGACCACGACCGTGCGCTCGATCATGGGCCTAACCCGGGCGACGTCCGGGTCGATCCGGTTTGCTGACGCTGATATCCGTGAGCTTCCTGCCTATCGTATCGCCAAGCTCGGCATCGGACTTGTGCCCGAAGGCCGCCAAGTCTTTCCCAATCTCACGACGCGCGAAAACCTCATCGCCACCGCCGCGAACCGCACCGGCGCGGCCGAGCCCTGGACCTTCGACAAGGTCTGCGCGCTGTTCCCGCGCCTCGCCATGCGCGCGGCCGGCATGGCGAACCTCCTCTCCGGCGGCGAGCAGCAGATGCTCGCCATCGGCCGCGCGCTGATGACCAATCCGCGTCTCCTCATCCTCGACGAGGCCACTGAAGGACTGGCGCCACTCATTCGCGACGAGATCTGGCGCTGCCTGGAAAATCTTCGCGCCGCAGGACAAGCAATCCTGGTGATTGACAAGAACGTCGATGCGCTGACCCGCATCGCCGACCGTCACTACATCATCGAGCGCGGCCGCGTGGTGTGGAGCGGCAATTCGCGCGAGTTGGCCGCCTCACACGATATTCAGCATCGTTATCTTGGCATCTGATTTCGCCCGCGCGCCGTAACTGCCGCGAACGTCTGCGCCGCCCTACAACGAGGCGAGGAGCTTGCCGAAGCCCTTGATAGGCCCCTTCACCTTGCCGCGTTTCATGGTGCTCCAGATCATCACGTTCTGCCAGGTGATGACGGTGGTATCGAGATCGCGTTCAAGGAGCTCGATATTGTGCATGCTGCCCCAGCCGCCGCACGGGATATAGAGCGCGTCGGGCTTGCTGGGCGCCTCCAAAAACGTCTGGCGCGCGGTGTGATATTCGACCGGGATCGGCAGCCGCCTGATCTCGGTGTTGCGCTCGATGCCGAGCGCCTTGTTGTGCATGACTTCGACTGCCTCCGATTTGAGGTAGCTGACAAGGCGGTCATTGATGAACTGACGAAACGGCGTCGCCATCGCCACCGTCCTGATCCCGCGCTCATGCATCGCCGCGAGCACGGCGCCCATGTCGGTGATGGCCGGCAGCCCGGAAGCCTGCGCCAGGCGATCCTCGAATTCGCGATGAAAGCCCTGCCCGTGCGCCACGATCGGCGGCACCCCAGACTGGAAGATCACGTCGACGTCGAAATTGGAAAGCTGCTTGGCCGCGCGCTCCGCGCCCTTGACCGCCTCATCCATGTTGTCGTCGGTCAGCCGTGTGATGGTGAGCGTGACTGCGGTCATGTCGACGCCCTCCGGCACGACTTGATACCACTCGCGGACGGGGCGCGGCGGGACCGGCGTCGGCCAGATCACGCCGACATGCAACCGCCAGCCCGTGATGCCTTCGGCCATGTTCAAGTCCTCCCGGTCAAACGAAGGCTCCGCCCATCGCGGCGACGCTACTGATCGATCTTGATGCCCGCCGTATCGATCAGATCGCCCCACTTCTTAGTGTCCGCCTGCATGGTCTTCAACATCGCGTCGGGCGAACTGCCGACGATATCCAGGCCTTGCGCAGTTAGCCGCGAGGCGAAGCGTGGATCATGCGCGGCCTTCGTGACCTCAGACGACAGCCTTGCCGTAATAGGGGACGGCGTCTTCGCCGGTGCCAGCACGCCGAACCAGCTCGCGAGATCGAAACCCGGAACGCCCGCTTCAATCATGGTCGGCACCGACGGCATGAGCGGCGAACGCTGCTGCGCGGTGAATGCAAGCAGCTTGAGTTTGCCGCCTTCCGACATAACCCGCGCCGAAGGCGGTCCCGTGAACATCACATCGACGACGCCCCCGACCACATCCGTCATGGCCGGCGCGGTGCCGCGATAGGACACCATGGTGATATCGGTCGCCGTCATGCGCTTGAACATTTCCATGCCCAGATGGGACGACGTGCCGAGACCGATGGACGCGTAGTTGAGCTTTCCCGGATGCGCTTTGGCGAAAGCGATCAATTCGCGCACACTGTTGGCCTCGACCTTCGGATTGGCGACCAGCACCATATTGAGCCTGGCGACGATGCTGATCGGAGTAAAGTCCGCGAGCGGGTCGTAATTCAGGTTCTTGTAGAGATGCGGATTGATGACGAGATTGCTGTCGACCGCGAACAACAAGGTGTAGCCGTCCGGCAGTGAGCGCGCGACCTGCTCAGCCGCAAGGCTGCCGTTGGCGCCGGGCATGTTTTCCACGATCACCGGCTGGTTCATCTGCTCGCTGAGCCGTTCGGCGACCGCGCGCGCTATGAGATCGACCGCCCCTCCGGCCGGCTGCGGCAGAATGAAACGGACGGGCTTGGAGGGATAGTCATCGACCGCCCTCGCGCCCACTGCGGCAACTGCCGCGAAGGCAAGAATCAATACGACAGGACCGAGTGCTCGCAGCAGAGACTGCCTTTTCATTGCGCCCTCTTGGACGGCACATTCACAGGAAAGCTTCCCACATCCGGCGTCGACGCGGCAACCAGCGTCGGATTGTTCAATTCTTGAGCGAATCGTGAAAGCGGCGCTCAGGCGCCGACCCTATCATCGGCTTTGGCAATCGCTGCTCGCGAAACCGCGGCAGAGGTGCCCGCTATCAAGCCAGTGGAATGCTGAACAGCCCTGGTCGACAGATCGGCTCCGACTGCCCCTGCGACGACAGCGACACCGGTTGTTCGAGTTGATCCATCGCGAATGCGTCCGGGCCGCGTGTGGGCATAATTTTGGTTGGTCAATCCCGGTCGGATTTTACAAGATCGTCCGACGCTCCACTGCCACAACTCTCGAACTGATGACCCCGGATCGCCACAGATGCGATCCGGAGTTTTTGCAGGCGCGAGGGAACCAACCGCTCAGGCCGCCTTGATGTCGATCTTTTTCGCCGCCTTCTGGGCTTCAGGCTTCTTCGGAAGGGTCACGGTGAGTATGCCCTTTTTGAAGTTGGCTTCGATCTTGTCTGTATCGACACCGTCGGGCACCTGAAAAGCGCGTTCGAACGACCCGAAATTCCTTTCCTTGAGGTAGTAGTCCTTCTTCTTCTCCTCTTTCTCCTCCTGTTTCTCGCCCTTGATCGTCAGAACGCCGTTTGAGACCTTGACCTCGACATTCTTTTCGTCGATGCCCGGCAACTCAGCCGTGACCTCGTAGGCCTTCTCATTGTCGGCAAAATCGACGGCCGGCATTGTCGACCAAGTCACGTCGCGGCTGTGGAAGGGCAACTCGAACAAGGAACGACGGAATGGCGACCGCCAGATTCCGCCATCAAAGTCATCGAACAACCGGTCGATTTCTCTTCGTAGGTTCTCGAACGGCTTCCACGTCTGAACACTCGGCGGAGAAGCCTTTTCAGTTTTCACGGCCAGTTTTGTAGCTGCTTCGGCCATAACACGTCCTCCAAGAGTGGTTGAAACCGGTTACAGTTTAGCCGCCGCATCGGCAGCCGACTTTGATCTGCCTCAAGCTGCCGGCCTTCGTCGCCCAAAGCGCATTCATCGACGGGTTTGACCTGGATCAAGACATCTCAAGCCATTTTCGCATCAAGAGTGTCGACCGTTCAGCAGCGGACTGTGAGTGTGGTCCATTAGGTCTGATTGGAATGAAACTCGCCCGCAATCGTGGCGCATGTTGCGCTCGCAGGATCTGGCCTGAGGGCTTGCCGGTGTGCGCCTGCGATGCTGCCCTGGCACAATATTGAGGGCGTGGTCGGAGTGGCAGGATTTGAACCTGCGACCCCCTCGTCCCGAACGAGGTGCGCTACCAGACTGCGCTACACTCCGACACAAGGCGGCGCTTATACAATCGGCTTCGCGGGGCTGCAAGCGGGCGCCGTTTTCCGTTATCTAGGCATGGGAGGAATTGGATGA
>DATIYG010000047.1:0-3799 GCA_035517755.1 Rhizomicrobium sp.
TCCTTTGTGGTGAAATAATTTTACCACGAAGACCACCAAGGACACGAAGGAGACCGTCGATCGGACTTCAGCGGATTTGAGCGGTCGCTTCAGTGGTTCGTTCACATTCGGACCGCCAATCTTCCAAACGAGACAATCGCCCCGCATAATTCGCGGGCACTGTTCGGGGAGCCGCCGATGAAGTCCGTCCTTCGCGCACTCATGTGCAGTGCGGCCGTTCTTGTGGCATCCGCCGCGCAAGCCGGAAATCCGGCGGTGACGATCGCCATCGATGCGGGCAAGAACAAGCACGCCATCAATCCCATGATCTATGGCGTGGCGTTCGCCACACCGGCGCAGTTGACGGCACTCAACGCGCCGCTCAATCGCATGGGCGGCAACGCCACGAGCACCTACAACTGGGCCCAGAACGCCACCAATCTCGGACAGGACTGGTATTTCGAGAGCTATCCGCAGGATGGCGGCGCGACCAAGGGCGGATCGGCCGACAATTTCATCTCCGACACGAAATCGGCGAACGCGCAGCCGATGATCACGGTGCCGCTGGTCGGCTGGGTGGCGAAGCTGGGATCGGGGCGCTCGATCCTCCCGTCCTTCTCCGTGGCGAAATACGGCGCGCAATGCGATGTCGATCCCTACGACAACGACGCCGGCGACGGATTGCTCACCGACTGCTCCACGCCGATCACCGGCAACAATCCCCACGACTCCTATGTTCGCGATTCGGTCGATCTGGAGCAGGGCTGGGTGCAGCACCTCGTCAACAAATGGGGCCTCTCATCCGTCGGCGGCGTGCCGTACTACCTGATGGACAACGAAGCGAGCATCTGGTTCTCGACGCATCGCGATGCCCATCCCAAAGGCCCGCATGCCGACGAATACCGCGACAAGGTGATCGCGGAATCCGCCAGCATCAAATCGCTCGATCCCGGTGCGCTCGTCGTGGCGCCGGAGGAATGGGGCTGGGAAGCCTATTTCTATTCCGGCTACGACCAGCAATACGCCGCCGCGCACGGCTATTCGAAATGGCCGGACCACCACAAGGAACAGCACGGCATGGATTACGTGCCCTGGCTGCTGTCGGAGTGGAAGGCCGCGGGCCATCCCGTCGATGTGGTGAGCGTGCACTACTATCCGCAGTCCGGCGAGGACAGCAACAACACCACCACGCAGATGCAGCTGTTGCGCAACCAGTCGACGCGCGAATTGTGGGACAAGAATTACGTGTCGAAGAGCTGGATCAACGCGCCCGTCTATCTCATCCCCCGCATGCTGAGCTGGATCAAGAAGCAGTATTACGCCGGCACGCCCATCGCCATCACCGAATACAATTGGGGCGCGGAGAACCACATCAACGGCGCCACCACGCAGGCCGACATCTACGGCATCTTCGGCCGCGAGGGGCTGGGCATGGGCACGCGCTGGACGACGCCCGATGCATCCACGCCGACCTTCAAGGCGATGCAGATGTACCGCAACTACGACGGCGGCAATGGCGCGTTCGGCGACACCAGCATCTCGACGGCGCCAAGCTCCAATGCGGATGATTTGTCCGCGTTTGGCGCCTTGCGTACGAGCGACGGCGCCATGACGGTGATGGTCATCAACAAGGACCTCTCCGGCAGCACGCCGGTCAGCCTGCAGATGGTGCATGCCAAACAGTCGGGAACCGCCAAGGTCTACCAGCTGACGTCGGCCAACACGATCCAGCACCTGGCCGACAAATCGTGGAGCGGCGGGACGTTAGCCGACACAGTTCCCGCGCAAAGCATCACCCTCTACGTGTTGCCGCAGTAGCGCGGGACCTATCCCGGCGCCTGGCCGTTTCCTAGAATGCGGTCCTTCGCGGGGAACCATTCGATGCGCGTTCTGATCGTTGCTGCCGTGGCGTGTGGCTGGCTGTCTTGTGGCGCTGCAGTGAATGCCGCTCCCTTGAGCGTGACGCAACTGAAGGCCGCACCGCCTGCCTCCGGAGACGTCGATGTCGTGGGGTACGTCACCGGGACCTACATTTGTCCGCCATGTCCGCCGGGTGCCATGTGCAAGCCATGCGTGTCGCCGTCGGCGATCTTCATTTCGGATAGCCCTCCGGTCGGCGAGGAGCGGCTGCGCACGAAAGAGATTCGTCTCGAAGCCGATCCCTCACAATATCAGGGTGGCGCGAAATACGAATTCCACATCGTGGTGCGCCCGCCCTCCACCGGCATTTGGGGCAAAGTGATCGCGAGCCAGCGCGTTGACTAGCCGCTCGACGTTGCGTCTTGCGATCGCTGCCGCCGCACTTCTGCTGACGGCTGCCGCCGCGCCGCCGCCGAAGAAGGCGCCTGCGCCGAAGCCTTCCGCACATCCGGCTGCAGCCAAGGTTCAGCCGCCGAAGCTCTCCGCCTTCCAGCAGGAACAGCTGATGAGTTACGGCCAGATGATGCGGCGCTGGTATCCCGACATCGTTGCCGCTTCGAAACGATTCAATGTGCCGGTGGTATGGGTGCGCGCCGTGATGCAGGTGGAATCCGGCGGGCGCACCATGACGGGCGAGAACCAGCCCATCACCTCGCGCATGGGCGCGATGGGGCTGATGCAGCTGATGCCCGAAACCTGGGCAGAGATGCGCGCGGCCTACAAGCTCGGCAACAACCCTTACGATCCGGGCGACAACATCGTTGCCGGCGCTGCCTATCTGAAGCAGCTGAAGGCGAAGTACGGTTATCCGGAGATGTTCGCCGCCTACAATGACGGCCCCGGCCATCTCGATCAGCGCATGCGCGACGCGGGCCTGTTGCCGCAGGAGACGCGCGACTATCTCGCCAGGGTGACCGGTGTCGTCGAAGGAAAAGGTGCGGGGCTTGGCGGGCAAGGCGTGGTGGTGAAATTCACCAAGCCCAACGGCGAGGCCGTCATGATCAATGTCGCGGCCGTCCGTAATGTGCGCGCCGCTTTCCCCGGCGAATATGAGGGCTGCGTGCAGTCCGTCATCACGGTCGGGCGCGTCGGCCAGGGCGTGTGCGAGGCACTGGCGAAAACCCGCTCGCTCATCCGCGGCCATGGCGGGGCTGTGTGAGGCTTCTTTAATTCGCAGGCCACGCCCCGGCAAAGCGCAACCGCGTAGGGTCCTGCGCATTGTTTGATTTCATGGTGTTTGATGCGATTTGACCCGGCGCTCTGCGCGCTATTTTCCCTGATCGGCCTCGCCTTCCTGCAGCCGGCCCATGCGGCGGGCGAGCCGCCCGGCGGCGGCAAGATCCGGCATGTCATCATCATCATGCAGGAGAACCATTCCTTCGATCAGTATTTCGGCACGTTTCCCGGCGCCAATGGAATCCCGCCCCATGTCTGCGCGCCCGATCCCTCGAGAAAAACGTGTGTCGCACCGTTCCGCAACACGGCACGCGCCAATGTCGAAGGGCCGCATAGCCATGACGCGGCGATGATGGACATCGACAATGGCAAGATGGACGGCTTCATCGCGTCGGCCGAGACGTACGGCAAGAACGGCCGCAACCCGGAAGCCGTCATGGGATATCGCGGCGAATCCGACATTCCGAACTACTGGGCCTATGCGCGCCACTTCGTGCTGCAGGACAATCTCTTCTCGTCGGTCTCGTCGTGGAGCCTGCCGGCGCATCTCTACATGGTGTCGGCGTGGGCGGCGAAATGCCAACGCGGCGAGCCCATGTCGTGCAAATCCGATCTCGATCAGGGCCACGAGTCGATAGAATTGCAAGGCGATCGCGAAGGCCGCAACGTCATCGTCGCTTGCCGCAGCTCGACCAACAAGGAATGCGAGCCCGAACTGCACAAA